>JASHYE010000077.1 GCA_030043155.1 Candidatus Acidiferrales bacterium
GTTGGATGCGGAGTTTTTCGCCATTTACGTCAACACGGGCCGAGAGCAGCGCGAGGAAAACCGGAAATCTCTCGAGGGGACGCTGCAGTTTGCGGAGAGCCTGGGAGCAACGATTGTGCGCCTGAAGGGAAGCAGCATCGCCGACGCCATTGCAGCGTTCGTACGCGATAAGCACATTACGCAGGTCATTTTTGGCCGCTCCGCTGTGAAAGGCTGGAAGAAGTTTCTCTATCTCTCTCCCATGTATCGCTTTCTGCGTGAATCGCCGGAAGTTGACGTTCATGTGGTGACGCGCGAAAGGGATTGAGATTGCAGCGAGCCGACGACTCCGCGCCGATGATTGGCTTCTGATGCGCAGGCGATTCTTTGTAGATAAATTCGAGAGTGGCCGGGCCGAGCTTCGCGGTGACGCAGCGCAGCATCTTGGACGCGTGCTTCGTGCTGAACCGGGACAGCTCTATGAACTGAGTGACGGTACGGAGGTTTGGCTCGCGCGTGTCGATAAAATCCCTCGTGGCCGCGCAGGCGGCGCCATTGAATTCGCGCTGACTGAAAAAGTTCCTGCTGCGAATTCGCTGATAGAAATCAAGCTGCTGCTCTCCATCGTGAAATTTGACCGCATGGAGTGGTGCCTGGAAAAAGCAACGGAGTTAGGTGTAAGCGAAATTGTGCTCCTAGCAGCAGCCCGAAGCGAAAAGGCACTCATTCAGGCCGCGGCAAAACGCTGCGAACGTTGGAAGAAAATATTGCTGGAATCCGCGCAGCAGTCGCGAAGGTTGCGTCCGCCAGCTCTGACTGCGACCGCAAGAGCAGACGCCGCATTCGGCGCGGCCAACGAGAATCTGAAAATCATTTTTTCGGAACGCGTTACCGCGCAGCCGATGGGTGAAATCGTTCAGAGAGTATCCGGCCAAGAAGTTTGTATCGCGATTGGACCAGAAGGGGGCTGGACGGATGGGGAATTTTCGGATGCTGCGAAGAGCGGGTTTCAGGAAGCGTCTCTCGGCCGCGAAATCCTGCGCACAGAGACAGCGGTTATTGCGGCGCTGGTGGTTGTCCGCTATGCGTTGGAGAAGGCTGCGCCTTAATTGCCGGTGTCGCCAATCGCTTTGATTTTGCTGACGCGAATGAGCTTCCCCTGATCATCAAGCTCGCCCACGATCTCGACTTTTTCGCCCGCGTACTGCTTCAAATCCTTTTGCGGCGTGGACAACTTGTATGCAGTCTTTCCGTCGTGGTCGAGGAATAAATAGACACTGTCGCCCTGCTCGACGCACAGAATCGTGCACTGCCGGTTGCTAATGTTGCCTTTGATCCCGGCCATTTCGACGTGGGAGTGAGTGGCGGAGTGGGCGTCGGTTGCGCATTCGCTGTCCATTATTTGACCTTTGAAAACGCGCGGATTGGCTGAAGCGGCCAGCGCAATGACAAAAATAGCGCAGGGAAGGGCCAGCGATTTCATTTTCAGGTGCTCCTTAGCTTATTGGATTGGGCCTAAAGCGCTGGTATTAGGATGCTCGCCTGCATGTGGCGATGCGACGAAATTATTGCGAGAGTTTACTAGCAGGCAACCTCGCTGCGGGCAGAAAACGGCAGAAAGCTTTAAGGGGTTAGTCGTCCGTGGGTGTAGTGGAATTCGTGCTTGGCTTCGTCGTAGTCGTGCATTTTGGGCAGAATAGGGACGCGGCAATTTTGGCAGCCGCGACGGTAATGCGCGACAAATTCGGATTCGAACGTGCGCACGATACTGGGAATGATCAACGAGTGCTCGGTGGGAAGGAAACAGCGATTTCCACGCGGCGCATTCGTCGAGGAGTGGAGGATCGCCTCCAGGTCAATTTCGTCACCCGTACCATTGATCAGATTCTCCAAACGGTGTGTGGCTTCGTAAGTTCCTTCTTTGCAGGAGCGGCACTGGCCGCACGATTCGATCCAGAGGAATTTCGAAAAACAGTGGGCGACCTGGACCATGCAATTAGAATCGTCATAAACCATGAATCCGGCGGACCCAAGACCCGAACCGGCGTTGCGCATGGAGCCGAAGTCGAGGGGCGTGTCGATAGCGTCGGGATAGAGCCCGGCGCTGGCGACACCGGAAAAAATCGCCTTGAGCTTACGTCCGGGTTTCAATCCGCCGCCCCATTTCTCGATAAGCTCGCGCATGGTTGTGCCCATGGGCAATTCGTACAACCCCTCGCGCTGGACGTCGCCGGAAAGCGTAAAAATCGTGTGGCCTGGCGTGTCCGCAGTGCCCATCGAGCGAAACCAATCGCCTCCATTGCGAACAATGTGCGTGACACTGGACATGGTTTCGCAATTATTTACAAGCGTAGGATTTGTTCGTCCAGGGATGCAGGAAGGATAGCCGGCAAAAAGGCCGAGCACGTAGGGCGGATAATCCATTTCGCGGGGCATGGCTTCGCGCCCTTCAATAACCTCCAGCATGGCTTTCTCTTCGCCGAGCAGATAATCCTCAGGGCCATACACGAATTCGATGGGAATTTCGCCAAGTGCATTGCGCGCGGCCATTTCCTTGTGAGCCTGCGCGGTGCGAGCAATGGCCTCATCGAATGTGTGCTTCATGGCGATGAAGCCCTTTTGCGCTTTCATCACGTATGCAGCGATAGCCACGCCTTCCAGAAGCTGATAGGGATTACGACGCATCAACATACGATCTTTGAAGGTGCCCGGCTCGCCCTCGGTGGCATTGCAAGCGACGTACTTTGTAGCGCACGGATCGCTAAAAATACTGGTCCACTTGATCGCCACAGGAAACCCTGCGCCGCCGCGGCCGCGTAAGCCGGATTTTTTTATTTCAGCGATAATCGCTTCGCGTGGCATGGAATAAGCTTTCTTGAGAGCCTGAAGACCTCCGATCGCCACGTATTCATCGAGGGACTGAAGCGATCTCTCTGGCAGAAGGTAAGGCTTGCCGTTTCGCGAAGCCTGGCTGGTTTCCATCCGCTTTCTTTCTCCTGTAGGATGTTAGGAATGAATCGGTTCTGCAATCGCGCGAACGACGTTCACGAAATGCAAACGCACGACCGCAAACCCGAATCGTAGCACAGACGCGCGAAGGCGGCGAGCGGCGAACGCAAAAAAAGCGTTCTACGCTGCAACGAGATGGCCGGAGCGAACGTCAGATAAACATTGGAGCAAAGCAGTTTACCGGTCATAGCCTAGAGCGGCCGGCGGAGGAGTCCTGCAAGTTTCTGGCAGTATCCCCGAAAAAGAGAAACGATGGGCTGCGGGTTTGTGGGCGTCAAGAGTGCAGGAAATATCGCGAGAAAGAGCAAAGAAGGAGCCAAAACCAGGTCAATCGAAAAATGAGCCGATTCTCGATATGGATGATGGTCGGATTTTCGCTAACGCTTTTGGGTTTGGCGGGCTGCACCGAGCACGCCGCACCACCGCCGGATATTCCAGTGGTTCCTGTGATGGTGGCCAAGGTTGAACAGAAATCGATGCCGGTCCAACTGAACGCAATTGGTACCGGCCAGGCATACTCCACGGTTTCGATCGAGTCCCAAGTGGCGGGAATCGTGAGCGCCGTGCATTACGCCCAGGGTCAGTTCGTAAAAAAAGGAGACCTGCTGGTGAGCCTGGACGACCGGCCTTTTCAGGCGGCGCTGCAGCTTGCGCAGGCGAATTTAGCGAAAGACAAAGCGAGCCTGGCCCTGGCGGAAGTGGAAGCAGAGCGATATCAGAAGCTCTATCAATCAGGCGTAGTGCCGAAAGAACAGTTGGATGAAGATCTTGCGACAGCAGCGGCCGACAAAGCGGCGGTGGAAGCGGACCAAGCATCGGTGGAAACGGCAAAGCTGAATGTCTCGTTTTGTTCGATTTATGCGCCAATCAGCGGCCGGGTCGGCAGCCAGCTCGTTTATCCGGGGACGGTGGTGCAGGCGGACAATGTTCCGGTGCTGGTAGTGATCAACCAGATTTCACCGCTATACATCAATTTTTCAGTGCCGCAGCAATACTTGAGCGAAATCAAGAAATATATGGCAAGAGAAAGGCTTCCTATCCAAGCCGTTCCGTCGGATAACTCAGCGCCCGAGAAGGGCTATCTGACTTTCGTGAACAATACGGTGGACGCGACGACGGGTACGATCCAACTGAACGGCACATTTGCAAATTCGGATTTACGATTGTGGCCCGGGGAATTTGTGAATGTGACGTTGCAGCTCTCGGAACAGGCGGATGCGATCATAGTGCCGTTCCAGGCGGTGATGACGGGACAGAATGGCGATTATCTCTTCGTGGTCAACCCGGACATGACTGTGGCCGTGCGAGCCGTGAAGGTGGGGCGCACGCTGGACGGTTTTTCCGTGATTACGGAAGGTGTCAAGCCAGGAGAAACAGTGGTTACCGACGGTCAAGTGAGGCTGATTGCGGGCACAAAAGTGAGGATCGTTACAAGTTTGTAGAAGAACGGGGAAACGATGCAAATCGCAGAAACTTTCATTAAACGTCCGATAATGACATGCCTGGTGATGGCGGCGGTGCTGATTTTTGGCATCGTCGCGTATCGCGACCTGGCGGTCAGCGATTTGCCAAACGTTGACTTCCCGTCGATTACGGTTTCGGCGACGCTTGCTGGCGCGAGTCCCGAGACGATGGCGTCTTCCATCGCTACGCCGCTCGAGAAGCAGTTCACGACGATACCCGGCCTGGATTCGATGAACTCAACCAGCACGCTGGGAACGACTTCGATTACTCTGCAATTCGACCTCAGCCGCAACATTGACGGCGCCGCCGAGGACGTGCAAGCCGCAATTACTGCGGCGGCGAACCAGTTGCCGCCGAACATGCCGACGCCGCCGACGTTCCGCAAAGTGAATCCCGCCGATCAGCCGATTTTGGATCTGGCAGCAACTTCAGCGACGCTGCCGCTTTCCGAAGTGGACCAATATGCGGAGACGTTGCTCGGCGAGCAAATCTCAATGGTCAGCGGAGTAGCGCAAGTTTCGGTTTACGGTTCGACGCCGTACGCGGTGCGGATTCAGCTTGATCCCAAGGCGATGGCCAGCGAGCAGATCGGCATTGACCAGGTCGACCAGGCGGTTCAAAACGCGAACATCAATATGCCAACCGGAACGCTTTATGGGGCGCACAAGGCGTTCACGGTGCAGGCCAACGGGCAAATGATGAGCGCCGCTCCCTATGGGCAGATCATCGTGGCCTATCGGAATGGTGCGCCCGTGAGATTAGACCAAATCGGGCACGTCTACGACAGCATTCAGGACACGAAGCTGGCGAACTGGATCAACGGCGTTCGAGGAGTAATCCTGGCGATCCAAAAGCAGCCGGGGACGAACACGATTGAAATCGCCAACAACATCAAGAAGCTGCTACCGGGCTTCCGAGCGATCATGCCGCCGGCGATGCATCTGGCGATCGAGTACGACCGGTCGATTTCGATCAACGATTCGGTAAATGATGTGAAGTTCAGCCTGGTCCTGGCGATTGTTCTGGTCGTGCTGGTGATTTTCCTGTTCCTGCGAAACGCTTCCGCGACGGTGATTCCGAGCCTGGCGCTGCCGATGTCGATCATCGGGACGTTCGCAGTGATGTATGCGCTGGGCTACACGCTGGACAACTTATCGCTGCTGGCGCTGACGCTATCGGTGGGCTTCGTCGTCGACGACGCTATCGTCATGCTTGAAAACATCGTCCGGCACATGGAGAACGGTGCAGGGGTGATGGAAGCGTCGCTGGAAGGCTCGCGCGAGATCGGCTTCACCATCGTGTCGATGACGCTTTCGCTGGCCGCGGTATTCCTGCCCGTGTTTTTCATGGCCGGAATTTTGGGCCGCTTGCTGCACGAATTCGCGGTGGTGATTATTTCGGCGATTCTGGTTTCCGGTGCCGTGTCGCTGACCATGACCCCGATGCTTTGCAGCCGGTTCCTGAAGCCGCATGCAGGCGAGCAGGAGCATGGGTGGACGTATAACAAGCTGGAGCGGATGTTCGACAGCTCGCTCGGCGCATACGAGAAGACGCTGCGATTTTCGATGCGGCATCGTGTGGCCGTGATGGTGCTGGGCGTGATCCTTCTGTTTGCGACCGCGTGGCAGTTTTACGTGATTCCCAAGGGTTTTTTGCCGGCAGAGGACATAGATGAAGTCGTGGGATTTGACGAGGCGCTGCAAGGAATATCATTTGACGCGATGGCAGCGCATCAGAAAGCGGTGAACCAGGTTGTGCTGGACGATCCGAATACGCTGGAATTTTTCTCGGCGATACAGGACACAGGCAGCACCTCGGGACTGAACATCGGGCGCTTTTACGATCATTTGAAGAGCCGTCCCAACCGGCCATGGACGCGGAGCGCGGCGTGGGAAAAGTTGAATGAGAAGTACGGCCGTGTGGCGGCGCTGGGCTGGCTGGTTAGACAGATTCGGCCAATCTATGAACACCACATGACTATCGACGACATCATTCGGGAGATGGAGCCGAAGCTAAATACCATTCCCGGACTGCGCGTGTATCTGCAAAATCCGCCTTCGATACGGATTGGCGGGCAACTGACGAAGAGTCTTTACCAATACACGCTGGTAAGCCCAGACACGCAGCAGCTCTACAAGTACGCGCAGTTGATGGCCGACAAGATGAAAAAGCTGCCGCAACTGATCGACGTGACAACAGATTTGCAGATTGCGAGCCCACAGGCGAATATTAATATCGATCGGGACAAGGCACTGGAGCTTGGCGTGAGTCCGGAGCAGGTCGAGGACGCTCTGGACACGGCGTACAGCCAGCGATGGATTTCGACGATCTATGCGCCCACGAATGAGTATTGGGTGATCATGGAGCTCGAACCGCAGTATCAGGAAGATCCGCAGATGCTGTCGTATCTCTATATTCGGTCTACGACCGGGCAACTGGTGCCGCTGAGCGCGGTTTCGAGTCTGAGTTCGAGCCTGGGGCCCTTGACGGTGAATCACCTGGGGCAGTTGCCGTCGGTGACGGTTTCGTTTGACCTGGCGCCGGGGATTTCGTTGGGACAGGCGGTGGACCAAATTCAAAAGGTCGCATCGGACACGTTGCCGCTCACAGTAAATGCGAGCTTTCAGGGCACGGCGCAGGCGTTCCAACAGTCGTTAAGCGGCCTGGGAATGCTGCTGGCCATGGCAATCCTGATTATCTATATCGTGCTGGGAATTTTGTATGAAAGCTTTATTCATCCGATCACGATTTTGTCGGGATTGCCGGCGGCGGCGTTCGGCGCGCTGGGCACGCTGATGCTGTTCCATATGCAACTGGACCTGTTCGGGTTTGTTGGCATCATCATGCTGATCGGCATTGTGAAGAAAAACGCCATCATGATGGTGGACTTTGCGATTGAGTTGGAGAGAGCGGGCCATATCACTCCGGCAGAAGCAGCGGTACAGGGCTGCTTGATTCGATTCCGGCCGATCAGGATGACGACCATGGCGGCAATCATGGGCACGGTGCCGATTGCATTTGGGAGGGGCGCAGGCGCCGACGCGCGGCGGCCGCTGGGGTTGTCGGTGGTTGGCGGACTGATTTTTGCGCAGGTGGTGACGCTGTACCTGACGCCGGTTTTCTATACGTATATGGATTCCTTCCAGAGCTGGCTCGGACGCAAGGGCCACAAGCGCGTCGCCAGCCGCGAGGAGCAGGAGCGGCTGGAAGCAGAGGGTTTGCTAGTCCAGCACGCCAAGCGGTTGGCCGAAAACTAGCGTTTGCTTGGTTTGGTCATAGCGGTTTCCTTTGCGCCGCCTTACCACAGTGAATTTCCTCGTCCGAAGTTGCAGGCCGCTGCGTTCCAGAATGGGCCAACCCGACGCCAGAATCCCAAAACGAGTACCATTGACCAGCGATGATGCGGGTACTAGTATCTACGCAGACATTTGATCTCCATAGCTTAGGCTTCGCGTAAGTTGCTCATTTTCTGTTGATTGAATGCGGAACTGGGGAGTTGCTATGACCAATCCAGAAATGAAGTCCGCTCCGCCGTCACTGGAAGGAAAAATGCGAGAAAACCGCCGAGGACCGCGGATGAATTCGCAGGTCCCTGTGGCGATTGAATGGCGAGAGGGATCGGCAGGGCGAGAGTGCCAGGTGCAGGCGCGCACGCGCGTGGTGAATTTCTACGGCTGCCTGCTCGTGGCGGCGCGGCCCATGGCAATGGAGCAGAAGCTGGTGCTTACAAATTTGGCGAACCAGCGGAGCATTGGAGGCGTAGTGGTTTACCGCGGCAAGAAAGGGCTGGAGGGGTGGGA
>JASHYE010000078.1 GCA_030043155.1 Candidatus Acidiferrales bacterium
ACTCCCGTGCCAAAGTGCACCACATCCTCCAGCATCGAAACCATCGTGCGCGCCACATCGGGCGGCAGGACATCCGTGACCGTCGGCCGTGTTTCTTCGAGCGTTGCGCCATCGTATGAAGTGACTCTCCGGATCATGTGCGCCTGAATGTGAATCCCGTCATCTGGAAAAACGGTGAACGCGGACGTGTGCTCCAGCAGCGTCAAATCCGCAGCGCCCAACGCCAGCGGCAGGTACGGCGGCAGCGGACTCGTGATTCCAAACAACCGCGCATTTGCAATCACATTTGCAATTCCCACCTGATCCAACAATCGCACCGCCGGCACGTTCAATGAGTCCGCGAGCGCTCTTCGCAGGGTGATGCGCCCCTGGAATCGATTATCGTAGTCGTGCGGCGACCATTCCTTGCCCCCGCTCACGTACGACACCGGCTCATCCAGCACGGTGTCGAATGGTGTTAGGCCGTCTTCGAGCGCTGTGGCATAAACGTACACTTTGAACGAACTCCCCGTCTGCCGCATCGCTTGCACTGCGCGGTTGTATTTCGATTCATCGAAATCGTATCCGCCGACCATAGCCTTGATTTCGCCAGTCGCATTGTCAATCGCCAGCAATGCGGCCTGCGCCGCCGGAATTTGCTCCAGTTGCACTCTTACCGTGCTGCCATTCACGCTGTCAATGTGCAGATTCGCCAGATCGCCGATTTGCAGAAGCTGCTCCGGCGACTTTTCACCCGTCCACGCAAAATCCGGAGCCGTAATCACCGCGCGATACGATCCGATTTTCGCGACCGCCGCGGTTCGATCTACCGCGGTAATCAATCCTGTGACGTACTCTCCCGGCTCAACTGGCTCTCGCCAGTCCGGCGACTCGTAAGTACGCAGCGTTCCCAAATGATCGTGGAAAATGTTCGGCAGGTTCCCGCGCCACCCATGACGCCGGTCATAGGCATGCAAGCCATCGCGCAACGCTTGTACCGCCGCGCGCTGCATTGCCGCATTCAGCGTCGTGTAAGCGCGCAGGCCCTCCTGATGCACCGCCTCGGGCCCAAACTCTCCCTCGAGCTTCTGCCGGATCTCCTCGACAAAATACGGTGCGACTGTGCTGTTTTGCGGATAGGTGAGATTCAGCGCAAGTGGCGCCTGCTGCGCGGCCCTCGCTTGCGCTTTGCTGATTTTTCCATTCTCGGCCATCAAGTCCAGCACCAGATCGCGCCGATCGAGCGCCCGCTTCGGATAGAGCACCGGCGAATAAATCGGCCCGCGAATAATCGCCGCCAGCAGCGCCGCTTCGGGCAGGGTCAATTGTCCAACCGGCTTGCCAAAATATGATTCGGATGCCGCTTCAAATCCATAATTTCCGCCGCCGAGATAAACCTGATTGCAGTACATCGTGAAAATCTGCTGCTTCGTGTAGTGCCGCTCGATTTGAATCGCCAGCATCGCCTCTTCAATTTTTCGCCGGAAGCTTCGATCCGAGCGGTTCAGAAATAGCCCGCCGGCGAGTTGCATGGTAATCGTGCTCGCGCCCTGCACAATCCGCCGGTGAACCAAGTCCGCCCACCCTGCTTCCGCCACGCGCGGGAAATCGACACCCCAGTGCTCCATAAAGTGCCGGTCTTCCGTGGAAATAATCGCGTCTCGAAGGATTTGCGGAATTTGATCGTACGCCAGCAGAATCCGTCGCTGCAGCGCAAATGTCCCGATTGAGCTCCCATCGTCGGCGTAAACTTCCGTCACAACATCCGGACGGTAATTTTCCAGCTCCTGAATCTGCGGCAAATCGCTGTTGTACACAAAGAGCAGGCCCGCCGCGCAACCTATGGCGATCGAACACAACACGAGCAAGGTGATTGCAACGCGGCTGAAAACTTTCCCTCCGCCTAAGCGAACCAGTCCTTGTGGCCTGTCTTCCTGTGGAATTTCATCCCGCAGCATTTCTTCCCGCGACTCGTCATCCATTTCCCTCTAATTGTATCGCAACCCCAATTCCCTCTTTGAAGCGAACGCGCCGATCAGCCAATAGCTCACTCACTCCGTAACCACCGCATCCGCCTCGATTTCCAGCAGCATATCCGGCGAAACCAACCCGCTCACTTCCACCATCGAACACGCCGGCCGGATATTCCCAAAAACTTCCCCATGCGCGCGCCCAATCACTTCCCATTGCGAAATATCTTTGACGAAAATCCGCGTCCGTACCACATGCTCCATCTTTCCGCCTGCCTTCGCCAGGGCCGCCTCAATATTCTTCAGAATCTGTACCGCCTGCGCGCGCACATCGCCTTTGCCAATGAGCTCGCCTTTCGCATCCGTCGCCGTCGTTCCTGAAACCCATATCTGCGCGCCCACTCTCACGGCTCGCGAATATCCCACCACCGGCTCCCATGGCGTCCCACTCGAAATGTTTTGTCTTGTCACCTTTTTGCCTCCAGTCACGTTCAATCTCTTTTAGAAATACTATACATGGGCCTTCTGGACTTCCCCCGTCAAACTCCGTAATCTTCCTCTAGCCCAATTCGAGGTCGCCGCTCCAAATGCTCTGTCAAAACATCCTCGAAGCAATCGGCAACACGCCGCTGATTCGCCTTCACCGCCTGACTCACGATATTCAGCCCGCCATCTACGTCAAAGCCGATTATCTGAATCCCGGCGGCTCCGTGAAAGACCGCATCGGCGTCTGGATGATCGACGAAGCGGAACGCAAAGGCCTGCTCAAACCCGGTGGCACCATCATCGAAGGCACTTCTGGCAACACCGGCATGGGCCTCGCACTCGTCGCTGCTGTCCGCGGATACAAAATCGTTTTCACCATCACCGACAAGCAGTCGCGGGAAAAAATCGACCTGCTCAAAGCCTTCGGCGCCGAAGTCATCGTCTGTCCCACTGCCGTCGAACCTGACGATCCGCGCAGCTACTATTCCGTCGCCAAAAAGCTCGCCCGCGAAATTCCCAACTCCTTCTACCCCAATCAATACGAAAATCCCATGAACCCCGACGCGCATTACCACACTACCGGCCCGGAAATCTGGAAAGACACCGACGGCAAAATCACGCACTTCGTCTGCGCCATGGGTACCGGAGGAACCATCAGCGGCGCCGGCAAATTCCTAAAAGAAAAAAATCCCGCCGTGAAAATCATCGGCGTCGATCCCATTGGCTCGCTGTATTACGAATTCGTGAAAACAGGAAAGGTTGGCAAGGCGAAAACGTATGTCGTCGAAGGCATCGGCGAAGACATTTTCCCTTCC
>JASHYE010000079.1 GCA_030043155.1 Candidatus Acidiferrales bacterium
CGTCGCACCATTCCAGAAGCTTGCGCATCGCGACGCGGTGAGGGCTGGCGAGCATGAAATTCTTCATTGCGGATTCGTCGGTCCAGGCGGTCGCAGTCCAAAAAGCTCGCTTGCGCTCTTTCAGAATTTGCGTCGCCAAATTTCCGGGCGCTCTTGACGCCTGGCGCGCAGACCGCAACGAATACCAAATGAATGCCAGAAGGAAACGCAAGGAACGGACGCGCAGACGCGTGATCGAAACGAGCGGCATCCGTTCAATTTCCCGCGAGCCGCATTATTCGCGCTTGCCGTGCACCAGAGCAAGAAATTCATCGCGCGTCTGCTTGTTTTCGCGGAAGGCGCCCAGCATCGCGCTCGTCACCGCAGAGGATTGCTGTTTTTCGACGCCGCGCATGACCATGCAAAGATGCCGCGCTTCGATGATGACGCCCACTCCTTGTGGACTGAGCTTTTCCTCGATCGCTCGCGCAACCTGGTTCGTCAAACGCTCCTGAATTTGCAGACGGCGCGCGTACATATTGACGAGGCGCGCAATTTTGCTGAGCCCGATGACTTTTTTCGACGGAATATAAGCAACATGGCACCTGCCGAAAAACGGCAGCAGATGATGTTCGCAAAGGCTGTAAATTTCGATGTCTTTCACCACCACCATCTCGTCATAGCAGACGCTGAACATCGCGCCATTGAGAATGGTTTCAGGGTCCTGCCGATAGCCGCTCGTAAGAAAACGCAGAGCTTTCTCGAAGCGCTCAGGAGTGCGGCGCAATCCCTCGCGCGTGGGATCTTCGCCAAGCAGGGCAATCATGCGGCGAATCAGGTCCGCGATGCTCTCCATCTGCTCCGGGCCGGCAAGCCGAACCGATTTTGTCTCTGTTTTTGTCTCTGTGGCGTTGCTCATTTCAGGAGCGCTCCTGTTGAAATTCGTAGATGTGATCCCGCGCGGATTCCGGCGCAGCTTCAGCGACGTATTCGAAGCTGTTCTTGGCTGTTTCTTCAATGCGAATGCGCGTGATGCGCCCGTGCTCGAATCCGTGCAGGCGATTGAAAATCACCTGACAAAGATTTTCGGTCGTCGGAATCGAGCCGCGGAATTCTGGGATCTGTTCGTTCAGGTTGGCGTGATCGAATTCATCCAGCACGCGCGTGCGAACAAAATCGTCCAGTTCGGCGAGATTCACGATCATTCCCGTGGACGGATTTACCGGCCCTGCCATGGTGATTTCGAGCGTGTAATTGTGCCCGTGTCCGTGCGCATTTGCACATTTCCCGAAGGCGCGATGATTCTCGGCCTCTGACCAATCCGCCCGAAAGAGCCGGTGCGAGGCGGGAAATGAATAGCGGCGCGTGAGCGAGAGTTTCACTGGCCATTCCTCGCGCAATCGACGAACAAATCGGCCGATTCGTATAGACGAAGGCGATCCAGATGCGCACGCCCGCTGGGATCGATCTTCGGCTCGAGAATCCGCCACAGCGCCGCGGCTATTTCTTCGCATGTCGGAATTTTGCCGGTCAGTTCAGGAACATCATGATTCAGATGCCGATGATCGAAACGCGCCATCACTTCACGCTCCAGAGTCTGTTTGAGCTCGTTCAAATCGAGGATCATTCCCGTTTCAGGATCAGGCTCGCCGGCAACAGTGACTTCGAGAACGTAGTTGTGCCCGTGACCATGTGGATTATTGCATTTGCCAAAAATCCGGCGGTTGTCCTCCGCGGAGAATTTCGGATTGTGATAGAAGTGCGCCGCGGAGAATTCGAGTTTTCTCGTCAGTTTAATCACGTTCGCCATAGCGTTTTCAACGGCGCATCATCGTGCCGGGCGATATTCCCTGCCCTTCCATGAAATCTTGCCGTGCCGGTATTTCCAGAACGACGCACAGATCAGGCCGGCATACAGAAAAGCCGCTAACTCATAATATATGATGAAAGCGCCGGAATAACGATTCGCCTTCAGCTCGCGGGCATACCAGAGATGTCCTAACGCGCACGCTGTGGCAGCGCCGATGAGCAATGCCCCGCCGGTGTGTCCGCGAATGCAGATTCCTGCGACCAGCAAAGCGACAAACAGCCAGGGAAAAGTGACCGCGATTTCGCGCGACGCTCCCCCAACGGTGGCTCCAAGAAGCGCGTAGAGATTCTTTGTCCAACCCAGCCACAGCGCGCGGAAAGAGCGATACATCCGCGTCCGCGCGATTCCGTTACCGGGCGCGAAATGCAGAATGAATCCCGCGTGCTTCACGCGCCGCGCGAGAGCCACATCTTCGAGAACTTCTGCGGCCACAGCGTGATGGCCGCCGATCTGATCGTAAGCGTCACGCCGAATCAGAATGAATTGCCCATTGGCAGCGCCGTCGGGGCGCGAAGGATCATTCACCGCCGCGAAGCTGAATCTGCGCGCAAGCCGGCAGTAGATGAACGGGATCAGCGCGCGCTCGAAAAAAGTATGTGTGAGCTGTTCCGGTGAATAGGAAACAAGCGCAGCCCCATATCGCTCTGCATCTTGCAACGCGTTGTCTACAACCCCGTCGAGCAGAACCGTGTCCGCATCGACGAAAAGTAGCCAATCGCCCTTGGCTCCTTGCGCTCCCGTCCAAAGCGCGTGATTTTTCCCGATCCAGCCGGAGGGAAGCTCGGCGGTGTGAAGAATTTTCAGGCGGCGAATCTCCGTCGCGATGCGCTCCAGAATTTCTGGCGTGTTGTCAGCGGACTCATCGTCCACCACGATGATTTCCTCGATTTCGGCCTGCGCGGCGATACTGCGCACAGCGGCTTCGATATTTTCCTGTTCGTTTCGCGCGGGAATAATGGCGGAAATCCGCTGCGCGGAAATTTGCGGAGGGGTTTGCAAAGCGGGCAGCCGTGCTTCGCGGCAGAATATATCATAGAATAAGAAAACGAATCGCGAACATGAAACGGAAGATACTTACGGGGGTATCGCTGGGCGCTGTAGCTGGGTTGCTGGTTTTGTTCGCCAGCCCAAGCTACAAGCAGGGTATGGCGAGCCCTGCCGGCACAACGGCGAAAACCTTTTCGTTCACGATGGACGGCAAGCAAATGACGCTCGCGGATCTCCGCGGCAAAGTTGTCGTGCTGAATTTCTGGGCTTCGTGGTGCCCGCCGTGCATAGACGAAACAGCGTCGCTGAATCAGCTGCAGCAACGCATCGCGCCGCGCGGCGGAATAGTGCTGGGGATTAGTGCAGACACGGATGCAGTCGCCTATGAGCAGTTTTTGAAAGACCATAGCGTGATTTTTCCCACCTATCGCGATCCCGTCGAGCTAGGACCGCAGGGACGCCTTTCGCAGATCGGGCTGGACTACGGCACGAGCATCTACCCGGAAACCTACATTATTGACCGTCAAGGACGCATCTTGCGCAAAGTCATCGGCGCACAGGATTGGACGAGCCCGCAGATAACCGCCTACTTCGATTCCGTGCTCGCCACAAATTGACGTGATGGCCGCAACGCAAAGGCGGCGGCCCGCAGAGCATTTACACATGAATTGCGCACAAAAAGTGCTTGCGAAAACTCTCGCCGGTGCGCTTGCCGCGGCCACAGTAAGCCTTTTCCTTGCGCCGTTGGCGCACGCTGAGCGGATTTGCTTTTCACAAGATATCAGCGCGGCACGGTGTGCGTTGCTGTGCGCAACAAGGTTAGCGAATGAAGTGCAACCCGCCTCGCAAACCATGAACATGGCGCAAATGAAGGGCATGAACATGCGAATGCCGATGCCGCCGGCCGCGGAATTGCTGGTGAGCGAACCTTCGGGAACAAGTTTGAATCCAGCTTCGGCAGTCATGCCGATGCGCATGACCATGCGCGGTGAATGGAATCTGAATTTCATGGCGGACGCTTTCGTCACCGATACACAGCAATCCGGCCCGCGCGGCGCGGACAA
>JASHYE010000080.1 GCA_030043155.1 Candidatus Acidiferrales bacterium
GGACAGCTTCTTGAATTCACGTAATGTGCGCAACCGCTCTCCGATTATCATGTGGGGATTGTCACATGAAACATATGATTATCGCAAGCGCTAACTGAGGGGATACTCTTAGCGCCGGTATGTAACCGAAATCCTATGGATCACGTCCCAAAAGATGTGGCAGCCAGCGCAGCCGCGGTAGCGGTTCCGGCGCGGTCTCGCGTCGCTCCGACGGACGACCGCGAACTGGTGATGCAGGCTCAAAAGGGTGTCAATGCCGCTTTTGAGCAGCTCGTTCTTCGTCACCAGCAGCGCGTGCTCGCGGTGGTCGGCGGCATATTGCGCCGTCGCGAAGATGTAGAAGACGTGGGCCAGCAGGTGTTTTTGAAGGCTTACGTTTCCATTCGCCGCTTCGACATGCGTTCGGCGTTTTCGACGTGGCTGTATAAGATCGCCGTCAACGAGTGCTGGGATTATTTGCGAAAGAAGAAAGTCCGCCCGTTGAGCTACGAGGCAGATTTGAGCGAGGAGCAGGTTCGCCACATTGAGCAATTTGTCAGCAGCGGCTCGGAAGCGGAAAATCCCAGTGAGCGCGCCGAGCTTCGCGAGATCGTTGACCGCCTGCTTGCCGATCTGAGCGAGGAGGATCGCACCATGCTCATCATGAAGGAATCGCAGGGTTTCGCGGTCGAGGAAATCGGCACAATGCTCGGCTTGAACGTCAACACCGTGAAAGTAAGGCTGTTTCGCGCGCGTCGCCGCCTGGCTCTGAATTATCGGCGGAAGATTTCACGTGAGGCAGGGGAACCAAGGAGAAAGGGAGGCCCGGAATCTCGATGAACACAGAAAAAAAGATCGGCAGAGATTGTAAAAAGTTTGAGCCGCTTCTCGATGAGTACTTGCGCGGAAGAGTTCCATCTTCCGTCGCAGAATCGGTCGATTCGCATGTTGAGTCCTGTGCAAATTGCCGTGAAGTGCTGAGTGATCTTCATATTTCGGCTCGGCTCGTGAGCGGCGCTTTCGAACCCGCGGCCGATCCCGGTTCGGGCTTCGCGCGCATGGTGATGGCTCGCATCAATACCGCCGAGGACTGGATCCAGCAGCAGGTTAGCTTCTGGCGGCCCATTGAGGCTCTTTCTTTGCGGATCGTTTTTTCCGCCGCGCTGGTTTTGATTTTCCTGTTCGCATATGGCTTGCAGGTCAGGAATGCGCCGGTTGCGCCACAGTCATCAGAGGCGCCGTCTATTTTCGTCTCGCAATCCGAGGCGTTTCAGACCGCGTCATTTTCGCCATCACCTTCCAACGATAACGAAGTGTTGATGGCCATTGCAGAAAGGCATCATGAGCAACACTAGCACATCGTGGAAAGCGGTTGGATTGGTGATTGTCGTGTTTGTTGTCGGCATTGCCCTCGGAGGTGTTGGCACACACGAATGGGACGCGCGTGTCCTCGCCAGCCAGCAGCATCCAGATTTCGTCAAGCAGCTAAAGACAGATTTGCAACTATCACCCGAGCAGGCGAGCAAGGTGGACGCCATTCTCGATGAGGACCACGTCAAGTTCCAGGCCTTGGATGCCCAGCGGCACGCGGAGTGGGACAGCAGATATGCTGTCCTGAATAAGCAACGTCATGAGGAATGGGATCCCAAGTACGACCAAGTACGCCAGCAGGGCCGCGATAGCATTCGCGCTCTTCTTACGCCCGAGCAGAAAACAAAATTCGAAGCGTTCCTGAAGCGCATCGACGAAGAAAGGCAAAAGCAACAGGGCAACTGAACCCGCTGTTTGCACACCGTAGAATCATGCCAACTGAAATTACAATGCCAGGAGAATCGGAAATTACACAACTGCCCGCAACGGACGCCGTGATTGCGCTCGACAATGTCCACAAGACCTACGATCTCGGCGAAATCCAGGTTCACGCGCTGCGAGGCGTCTCGCTTGAGATCATGCGCGGCGAATTCGTCGCCATCATGGGCGCTTCCGGCTCTGGCAAGTCGACGTTGATGAATATCCTCGGCTGCCTCGACCGGCCCACGAAAGGCAGCTATCTTCTCGACGGCACAGACGTCTCGCAGCTCAGCAAGGTCGAGCTGGCCCACATCCGCAATCGCAAAATCGGCTTCGTCTTCCAGCAATTCAATCTGCTCTCGCGCACCACCGCGCTGGAGAATGTCGAGCTGCCCACTCTTTACGCCGGCATTCCTCCTGAGGAGCGTGTCGCTCGCGCCAAGCAGTCGCTGGAGCGCGTAGGACTTGCGGAACGCGCCATGCATCATCCATCGCAGCTCTCGGGAGGCCAGCAGCAGCGCGTCGCCATCGCGCGCGCTCTTGTTAATCACCCCTCGATTCTGCTTGCCGACGAGCCCACAGGCAATCTTGACAGCCGCACCAGCGTCGAAATTATGGACATTTTGCAGCGCTTGAATGAAGACGAAGGCCTGACCGTCGTGCTCGTCACGCACGAGCCGGATATCGCGCAGTACTCCCAGCGCGCCCTCGAATTTCGTGACGGAAAAATGAAGCGGGATTTGCGAATTCAGAAACGCATGATCGCGCGGCTGGTCTTGCCCACCCTGAAATCGCCGGATGCCGAAGACGAGCAGGAATCCTCGGAGACCAATTCCGGCGGACAGCCCTCAGCTTCACCTCCAAGATAGACTGCTTCCGGCAACTTGCGAAGGTCTGTGGCCCTAATTGCTCCTCCGCTCATCTATCGCTCATCTATATTGTCATTCCGAGGAGCCCAAGCGCTTTCCGGCGAGTGGCGACGAGGAATCTGCATTTTTTCTCTTTTCGTAGAGAACTTCAGGCTATACAAAATTGATCGTTTTAACCCGATGGTCTCAGAATGGAATATCCTCGTCCGAAATTTGCGTGTCAGGTCCGCTTTCATCCGGCGGCAGCGGCTCATGTTCCCCTGTGTGCGAACTTGCCATCCCCCCTCCCCCACCCGCTCCCGCCGCGGCCCCTTCAGCGCGCCCGCCCAGCATGCGCATCTCGTTGGCGACCACTTCTGTCGTGCTCCTCTTTTGGCCCGACTTATCTTCCCATTCGCGCGTTTGCAACCGCCCTTCGATGTAAACGAGCGAGCCTTTCTTCAAATACTGCTGGCAAATCTCCGCCAGCTTCGACCACGCCACCACGCGATGCCATTCTGTTCGTTTCTGCCGCTC
>JASHYE010000081.1 GCA_030043155.1 Candidatus Acidiferrales bacterium
CCCACTCCCTCCCCAGTTACAATCCCTGCGCTCGCCGTCAACGCAGCATTTGGAGGAAAATGCCGATGCACCGTTCGCCGATTACTGACCGTGTAAAGGACCAGACGCGCACCGCCGCTGCAAAATTCGCCGCATACGCGACCGCTCTCTGCGCGGCGCTCGCCGTTTGCGCCGCATCTGTTTCCACCGCACCGCGCTCGCAAACCGGCGGCGCAATGGCGCGCATCAGCTTCGGCTCAGACCTCAGTTCCACGCCGCTCGACGGCCGCGTTTACATCGTCTTTTCCGTCAACCAAGATAATCCGCGCATGGGCGTCGTGGAACGAGAAGTCGAATCCGCGCAAGTTTTCGGCGCGGACATTGACGGCCTCGCGCCAGGCGAGTCCGCCACGATTCCGCTCGACGCCATCGGCTATCCTGCGCGCACTCTCGCCGATATTCCTCCTGGCGATTATTGGGTGCAGGGTGTTCTGAACAAATACACCACGTTCCACCGCTCCGACGGCCACACCGTGAAGCTCCCGATGGACGAAGGCGAAGGCCAGCACTGGAATTCCAAGCCCGGAAATTTCTTCAGCACGCCCGTGCGCATGCATATTGACGCGAATTCCTTCACCACTATCGACATTCATCTCGACCAGGTCATTCCGCCGATCGAGCCGCCTCAGGATACCGAATGGGTGAAGCATGTGCGCATTCAAAGCCAGGTGCTCACGAAATTCTGGGGCCATCCGATGTATCTCGGCGCCATTGTCGTGCTGCCCGAAGGATGGGCCTCGCATCCCAACGCACGCTATCCGCTGCTGGTGAATCAGGGGCACTTTCAGAAGGATTATCACTTTGTGACCGAGCCACCGTCCGCGAATGGCGACCCGGAGCGGCAGGAAGCCCAGCAAATTCGCTATCAGTTTTATCAGGATTGGACCACCGGCAAACTGCCGCGCATGATTTTGCTGATCATTCAGCACGCGAATCCCTACTACGACGATTCCTACGCCGTCGATTCCGCGAACGTCGGCCCGTACGGCACAGCCATCAACAGGGAACTGATTCCTTATATCGAAAAGCAATTTCACGGCATCGGCCAGGGATGGGCTCGTGCGGTTTTCGGTGGCTCAACTGGTGGCTGGGAAACGCTGGCCACGCAAATTTTTTATCCCGACGATTACAACGGCGCGTGGGGCGCCTGTCCCGACCCGGTGGATTTTCATTTCTATCAGCTCGTGGACATTTATGACGACACGAATGCTTATTGGACCATCGGTCCCTTTGGCCGCATCGCGCAAGGAGAGATGCGCTTCCCGAATGGCATTGTGCAGGCCACTACCGAGGGTTCCAATCGCTGGGAAAACGCCTTGGGCTCGCACGGCCGCAGCGGCGAGCAGTGGGGCATCTGGCAGGCGGTTTTCAGTCCCGTCGGCGATGACGGCTATCCAAAGCCGATTTGGGATCCTGTTACCGGCGTCATTAATCACGATGTAGCGGAATACTGGCGGCAGCATTACGACCTGACCGCCATCATGATGCACGATTGGAGCACTCTGGGACCGAAGCTCGTGGGCAAGCTACACGTGCCCGTCGGCACTGGCGACACATATTATTTGAACGACGCCGTGCGTCTGATGCAGGCCGCCATGGAGAAAACCCAGAACCCGCACTACGTCGCCGATTTTGATTTCGGCATTGACCAGCCGCATTGCTACACCGGGCCGCCGGGAGACACTACGCGACACGGCAGCCTCACGTTCACGCGGCGCGTCCTGATCGCCGCCGAAGAGCAAATGCTGAAGACTGCACCCGCCGGCGCCGACACAACCAGCTGGCGATACTAGCGCGCACACCGCAAGAGCGGCTCATAGCGGCAACTGAACGAATGCCGCCAAAAGCCTCATCAGACCTCGGTGATTTAGTGGCTGGCAGCGCCGCATGCCGGCCCGCTGGGTAGTTCCGGCAGCGCCACTGGATCAATATGCGCTTGCGCGAGCTCCGCATTAAGAGCTGGCATCTCCTTTTCCCGCAACTGCTCGAAAGCCGCTAGGGAATCGGCAATCTCATGGCAATCGGCGTCCCCGGCTGCCAGATCGCTGGCGGTGGGCTCGACATCACCAAACTCCATATCCTCGAGATGCCGGGCCAAGTCGCGGTTCGCCAATCCGAAACTTTGCTGCGGCCCGCTGGCTAGGGCCGCAGCTTTCTTCTTCAAGTCTTCAGCATCTGCCAATGATTTGGCATCTTCTGCTTTTCCCTTCATCTGATCTTCATCTTTTCCGAGTAACGCAACGAATTGCTCGATCGCTTGGAAACAGTCATAACTATTCTTCATTCCAGCCATCATCCTCAGCTCGAATCGCATTTGCTCCTCAAGCTCCGATTGCGATACGGAAATTCGTGGATCATTTTTAATCGTCAGTTCGCGCGTGTAGCTTTGTCCGTCCACGCTCAAACGCACTTGGTACGTGCCCGGAACCACGATCGGCCCCACGGGTTGGATCGGAGGCGTCTCCCCTTTAATTGCATGCCACGTCAAAGTGAACTCCGTGTAATCGAGCAGGTCGCCGAAGTAGCTGTACGTCAACGAAGGCGGAGTCGGATAGCGCAAATCCCAGGCGATGCGATGCATACCCGCGCTCGTGGCGAGCACGGTCGGCGGCTTTAGCCAGTATTCCGGGACATTCGGCATCAAAGCATCCGGCTTCGGTGCCATACTGGAATACTCTCGCACCAGGTTTCCCTTAGCGTCATAAATTGAAAGACTGACGCTGCCACTGACCGGGGCTTTCAGGTAGTAATCGAGAATCGCGCCTTCCGGAGGATTTTGCCCCGC
>JASHYE010000009.1 GCA_030043155.1 Candidatus Acidiferrales bacterium
CGGCCTCGCGCCCGCGCTCAAAACGTCGCATCCCGATTTGCATGAAACTCTCAAGGAAGGCGGACGCGGCGCCAGCGGCACGCGCTACCGCATGCAAGGAGTTTTCGTCATTGTCGAAATGGCTCTCGCCGTCGTCTTGCTTATCGGCGCCGGACTCACCATTCGCACTCTCGTCGGTCTCTGGAGCGTCAATCCCGGATTTGACCCTCATAACGTGCTCAGCTTCGGTGTCAGCTTTCCTCCTTCCACCACCGGTGGCCCCGCAGAGCTCCGCGCCAATGAGCGCCAATTCACCGACAAGATCGCAGCCATTCCCGGCATTCGCGCGGTTTCGCTGATGGATGGCGCATTTCCAATGGCCGACGAAAACGATTTGCCATTCTGGCTCGATGGCACTCCAAAGCCGCCGACCGAAAATCAAATGCCCGACGCGATCTGGTACATCGTCGGCCCCGGTTACCTTGACGCGATGCGCGTTCCCTTGCTCCGCGGGCGCTTTCTCAACGCGCAAGATGACATCAATACGCCGGGCGTCTGTGTCATTGACGAAAACTTTGCGCGCAAATACTTCCCCCACCAGAACCCCATCGGCAAGCGCCTCGATTTCGACATCGTTTATAAACAGCTCGAAATCGTCGGCGTCGTCGGCCACGCCAAGCAGTTCGGCCTCGACGAAAATAGCAAATCGCCGGTCCTCGAGCAGTTTTACACTTCGGAGTTTCAGATTCCCGACGCCGTAATCGGACCCTCCGCCAATGGCGACCGCTATGTCGTTCGCACCCAAGGCTCGCCCGACGCTTTCATCGGCTCCATTCGCAGCGCGATACATGGCTTCAACAGCAAAGCCGTCGTCTTTAACGCGGAACCCATGGACCACTTCCTTTCCCAGTCGCTCGCGTCGCGCCGCTTCGCCATGATTCTCCTCGCCATCTTCGCCGCTCTCGCTCTCATCCTCGCCAGCATCGGAATTTACGGCGTTATCTCCTACATCGCCGGCCAGCGCACCCACGAAATCGGCATCCGCATCGCTCTCGGCGCGCAACGCAGCGATATTCTGAAAATCGTCCTCGGGCAAGGCGCGCGCCTCGCTCTGATTGGAGTTGTGATTGGCCTCGCCGCGTCAGCAGGATTGACGCGCCTGATGACCAAAGTTATTTACGGTGTGAGTTCGGTGGACCCGCTTACCTTTGCCTGCGTCGCTATCGTCCTGACGCTCGTTGCCCTCGCCGCCTGCTACATTCCCGCGCACCGCGCCATGAGGGTGGATCCGATGATTGCTCTTCGCTATGAATAGACTACACGGGAACATCGACCGTATGCGCGCCTGCCGCGCCGTAGCCGCACTCTGGCGAAAGCGGGTCGATCCCATGGTCGCCCTCCGCTATGAATGAAAACGCAGCTCGTTGTCATCCCGAACCGGCGCATTTTGCCGTGTGAGGGATCTGCTGTCGCCTCTGATGGTTTGTAGCGCAGAGCTCCGCGCTTCTTGCGGAGTTCTGCGGTTTCTGCATCACAGGTTACGTCGTCAGTTTAGCTTTGCCTGCTGACCATTGATCACTGACCACTCCCGTCCGGCGGCTGTTGCTCTGGCGGTTGCTGTTGGTCAGGCGGCTTGTTGCTCAGCGTGAACGTCACGCCGAGCTTCTGATTCAGATCCACCGTCTGCTGCAGGTCCAAATCATCGAGCGGAATCGAAGTCTTGATGTTATACGTTGTGATGTAGAAGAGCCGGTTGTCCTGCGCCCAGTAGGAATACACGTCGAAGATCGTTCCATCTTTCAGCACCAGCTTTATCGTTGGCTGCTGCGCGTTTGCTTGCGGCTCCGAATACGGAACCTCTGGTAAATAAAAATATCCCGTCGAATAGTCCGGCGGCACATTCGATTCCGTCGGATTCACCGGTGCGGGCGGAATTTCCGGGGCTGGCGGATAGAACCAGCCATCGCCCCATCCGTAATAGCCGTAACCCAGGCCGAAAGCGAAATCGTTGAACGGCCCGAATCCTATCCCGCACGGATTGAAAAATCCCGCGCATCCGAACCCGATGGGATGAAACGGTTGGAGAGGATGGATCCCCGCAAAGCCGAGCGTCTTGGTCGCCGTCATTCCGATAAACGGCGTGCCTGTAGCGGCCGGATGCGATGCAGCGAGCGGGTGCTCAATCAACGGACGCCCGAATGCTCGCGCAATCGGCGGCATCGCCACTGGATTCTCATGCCATGCAGGCGTGTAAAGCGGCCGCGCAACCATTTGCCGCATCGGAGGTATCGTCATCGGACGCGCCATTTGATTCAGCGGCATTGCTGGACGCGCCGCTTGCACCGGAGCGGACCTTGCCTGCTGCGGAGGCGCTTCCCAAAAATAATTGTTTGCCGCATAAGCGTGCGTGCCTACCGCGGTCGTATCGCCGTCCGCTCCCACAAATCTCGATGACGCCGAAAGGGCCTCCCGCCCGCCCGCTGCGGACTCAAAAACCTCGCGCGTATAGCCCCTCGTCGAAGCGCCAGATCGCGACTCCATTGCAGCGGTCTCATATGCGCTCCGCGTGCCATTCGCGGCGCGCTCGGCAGAGCCCGAGCGAGCTCCCGCCGACCCGCTTCCGCGCAACGCTCCTGTCGCGCCACCGTGCGCACTACCAGCAGCGCCAGAATAACCGCCGCTCGCATGGCCGCCTCCGCCATGCCCGCCGCCACGCTGCGCAAATACCGCTGGCGTAAACGCAAAGCAAAGCGCTGCCGCGCAAATTAATGTTGCCTTTGAAAATGTTTCGACGATTTCCTGGCAGGTGCGGAGTTTCATGGCCCGCCTCCCAAATGAAGCATATCTTTCGCTATTATATATGACGCGCTACAAGTCTGCACGTTACAGAAATCATCCTCCAAAACTCTTTTCCAGACCGCGTCGCCGTCGACCCGCAAAACTAAGGTAAACAGCGTATTAGAATCCGGTTAATCCCATATAACTACAAAGCTATCTTGACATTAGCTATCCGCTCCCATACAGTACTCCCCGTTCTAGTGCCTCAGAGGGAAAGCCCAGAGGGAGTAGTACCATGCCCTTGGACGAACCGAAGCTCGATATTTTTCGCGTTCTGGCTGATGGCAATCCGCTGTGGGTTGCAACTGTGGAAGGGCGGGCGCAAGCACGCAAGAAAATCACCGAACTAATCGCCAAAACGCCCGCGCAATACAAAGTCTACGATTCCCAATCGAAAAAGTTCATTGACGTTTTCGCTCGTCCCGCTTGAATCGCTCCTTCACTTCAGCGCGTAGCGAACTTTCAATTACGAAGCCGCTGCTGCTTTACTGTGCGTCGCCGCGCGAATCTTCTGCAGCATCTCCGGTGAAATCTCCCGCATCCCGTGGTCCGCTCGCAGATGCTGCGCCGTCTGGATCAGCACTTCTGTATCGCTCTCTCCGGAGCACTTGTGCGCGCATCCTGGAAACACTTCCCCGCAGATGAATGTTTTGCTCTCTCTGGTTACCGCCATTGGCTTTCCTGTGGACTAGACTCAGACGACGTTGCCAGAAAAGCCTGCACACGTCTCTCGGTGAAAATCCCTACTTTTGTCGGTAAGTTACTCTATGCAATGCGGAAAACTCGCAGGCCTCAGAATGGCCGCAAACTGGGGGCAGGGACTTCCCTGCGCCGTGCCGGAACATTAGCTCTCTCATATGCGGCGCGAATCGCCCGCCGCCGCCGCAGCCACACCGCAGCGCGCGATTCCACCTCATATGAAGCCAGCACGATCAGGAACGGTTCCATCGGGCAGCGATACCATCCGCCCACATGCGTGAGGTAATAAACCAGCGGAAAGAAAATCAAAATCAGCGCGTATGGCATGGCCACCGCCGCTCCCTTCTTGCGCCACGCGCGCGCCAGCCCCATGAATGTCAGCGCCGTCAGCAGTGTAACAGTCACTGGATCCAGCGGATTTTCCCGCAAATACCGCTCGCTGAAACTCCAAAATCCCGTCCATATATAAACGATTCGCCGCCCTATCATCCCCGCGTACCAAAACGGATGCCTCTCGATGTACGCACGCGCCTGCTCGCCCTTCCACTGAAAATATGCGCGCTCGCCCGTGTTTACATACGCGTTCCATTCCGTATTATCAACCCACGGAACCCACGGCCCCGCCGTGATCGTCAGCGGCTCGGCGGATTTCCCGTTGTTCCCCACGCGAAACTCCAGCGGAAGATTGTCGCGAATCGGGACGAACGCATGAAACACTACGGCATTGCGAATCATCCACGGCGAAACCGTGAAAATCACCGCGAGCGCAGCCGCAACTCCTGGCGCGAACCAGCGCTTGCCCTCCCGATGAAGTCTCCACATCGCCCATAGCGCCAGCACTCCCACCACCGAAAGCACCGTCGGGTCCACCAGCGCCGCAGCTCCTGCCAGCATGCCGAATCCGATCCAATGGCAGATTTTCTCCATGTGTGCCAGCTTCAAAATCACGCAAAACAGCACTGCCAGCAGCAACGTCGCCAGCCACGTGTCCCACACCCGATAAATCGGCCAATACACCGCGCCGGGATAAAACGCCCACGCCCATCCCGCCGAAAGCGCCGCTCCGTACCCAAAAGCGCGCCGCGAAAAAAAGAAAATCGGCAGGCACGTCAGTGCCGACACAATCGCGTCGAAACACAAAATCGCAATGCAAGATGCTGTCGTGAACAATCCGAACACCTTGAAAAATCCCGCCAGAATATACGGATAAATCGGCGCGAACCACGCCGTCGGCCCCGTTTGCGTGTACAGCGGATTGCCAAACCCGTGCCCCTGCACAATCGATTGCGCCACGTGCGCTTCTTCCTGCCCCATAAACCAATACGTCATCACCGGATTCATGTGGCTCTGGAAAGTGCACGCCACAATGATTAGCCGCAGAGAAAGCGCCACGCCAAACATCCACAGCAGCCCCCGCGTCGCGCTGCGTCGTTTCGGATTTGCTGGCGGTCGCAAGCCGTGTTCTTCGCGAAGGCGCGACTGCGGAACATACGCGCGCATCACTTCCGCGTTGCCTGCTGCGGCAAAGTTCTGGCGTGCGTTGGGAAATTCGCGATTCTCTTTTGTCATTATTTACGCGCGGGCCGGGAGGGATTGGCCTGAGGTTTTATTCTTGGAAAGTTCCTTCTATCTCCCTATCTCCAACGAGCTCCTTGTGTCTTCTCTTCGTCGCAAGTCATTTCGACGCGAAGTCATTTTGCACTGCGCCCTTCGTTTCGTCGACAGATGAAAACCATCAAATCCTTTGCCAATCCTCCCTAGAAATTCTGCGGAGCACTTACCTTACAAAGGCAACTTTCCTTCACAAATCTGCGCACGACCTTTGTCGCAAAACATCACTTTCACCAAAAAAGAAAAAGAGCGCGGCATCCCCGCCGCGCTGGTTATTCGAAGTGTGTCGCCCGCCGTTAACGAATTTGGGTCTTGACCTGCTGCCGAGCCTCCGCGTCGCGGAATATATTTAAACGTTCCTCACCAAAAGGCCGCTTCGCCGTCTAACCCCACTGCAACGGAACAAGCGCCAGCCTGTTTCCGTATATGAGTCCGAGGGAGCGGATGCGCAATTTGCTTTTCAATCTTCGCTACGCGCTGCGGCAATTTCGCCTCGCGCCAGTCTTCACCGCCTCTGCTGTACTCACTCTCGCTCTCGGCATCGGCGGCACCACCGCAATCTTCACTCTAATCCACGCCGTTATGCTCCGCTCGCTGCCCGTCTCCGATCCCGCCACGCTTTATCGCGTCGGCGACGGCAACGATTGCTGCGTCGAAGGCGGCTCACAAGACCGCTGGGGCATGTATTCCTACCCGCTCTATCAGCTCCTTCAATCTCAATCGCCCGAATTCGCGGAAACCGCCGCCTTCAAAGCCGGCGATGTCCGCATGAGCGTGCGCCGCGACGAGGGCGAAACAGCCGCGCGCCCGCTTCGCGCTGAATACGTCACCGGAACCTATTTTTCCACTCTCGGCATCCGCTCCTTCGCCGGACGCCTGCTCACTCCCAAGGACGACACCGAAGCCTCCCCGCCCGCCGCCGTTCTCAGCCATCGCGCCTGGGAAATGCTCTACGCCTCCGATCCCTCCGTCATCGGCTCTGCATTCGACATCGAAGGCCACTCTTTCACCGTCATTGGCGTCGCGCCTCCCGGATTTTTCGGCGAAACTCTCCGCGCCGATCCGCCCGAAATTTGGATTCCCCTTCACCAGGAACCCCTGATCGACGGCGCCGGCAATCTGCTCCACCAATCCGTCTCCGCATGGCTTCGCATGATTGGTCGCTTGCGTCCCGGCGCTTCCACCGCCGGAATGTCCGCGCGCCTCACTGGCGTCCTGCGCATCTGGATCCAGCATGACTCCGGCTATCCCGCCAACTGGATGCAGGAAGAAATCCGCAATCTGCCTAAGCAATTCATCAATGTCGTTCCCGCCGGTGCGGGCGTCGCCGAAATGAAAGAAGACTACGGCCGCAGCCTGCAAATCCTGCTCGTCGTCTGCGGCTTGGTCTTGCTCATCGCTTGCGCCAACGTCGCCAATCTGCTTCTTGCTCGCGCCGTCAATCGCCGCGGACAAACCGCCGTCCGCCTTGCCATGGGCGCTACGCGGCGCCAAATCGTCTCGCAAGCTCTCGCCGAAAGCGTGCTCCTCGCTATCTTCGGTGGAATCGCCGGACTCGTCGTCGCTGTCGCCGCCGCGCGTCTCCTTCTCGCGCTTGCTTTCCACGGCGTAAATTTTCTGCCGATCAGCACCGCGCCATCGCTCCTCGTTCTCGCCTTTACTTTCGCCGTCGCGCTTCTCACCGGAATTATTTTCGGCGCTGCTCCCGCCTGGTTCGCCACACGCACAGATCCCGCGGAAGCTCTCCGCGGTTCAGGCCGCAGCACTGCCGGACGCTCCACTTTCGCCCGCAAAGCCCTGCTCATTCTCCAATTCAGCATCTCCGTCGCTCTTGTCGCCGGAGCCACCATGCTTGCCCGCAGCCTCGGCAATCTCGAAGGCCAGAATTTCGGCTTCCCCATCAAGAACCACATCCTCGTCTCTCTCCACAATCCCGAAAGTAGCCTCACCGCGCCGCAACTAAACGCTCTTTATCGCCGCATCGAAGACAGCATCAATCAAATCCCCGGCATTCGCGGTTCCGGCCTCGCACTCTATAATCCGCTGACCGACAACTGGGGCGAAACAGTCGAAATCCAGGGTGACGTTGCCCCCGCGGGCGCCAGCAACGAAGCCGACTCCTCCTGGGATCGCGTCACTCCAAACTATCTTCAATCTCTCGGCGTTCCGCTCATTCGTGGACGCTACTTCACCGCCGTCGACAACGAAACCACCGCGCCCGTCGCCATCGTCAATCAAGCCTTCGTCAAACGCTTCTTCAAGCCACGCATAGATCCTCTCGGCCAGCATTTCGGCCTGGATATGCCCGAAAACGCAGGCACATTCCGCATCATTGGAATCGTCGGCGATGCTCACTTCGCCGGCTGGGGATTCAGGCAGCCGCCCCTTCCCATGTTTTATGTTCCGCTGGCCCAATGGGTGCCTTACAAAAGTGACCTCATGCTAAGACTCGAGCTGCGCTCGCACTTAATCGAAGGCATGCTCCTCGAAACCAACGCTTCCCCGGGGACCCTCGACCCTCTTCTCATTCGCATGCTCGGCGACATTGATCCCAACATCACCATCACATCAATTCGCACGCTCCAACAAGAAGTCGATCTTTCCTTCGATCAGGAGCGCGCCGTCGCCAGCCTCGCCGGTCTCTTCGGCATCGTAGCCCTGCTGCTCGCCGCCGTTGGACTCTACGGCGTCACCGCCTACACCGTCGCGCAGCGCACCAACGAAATCGGTATTCGCATGGCCCTCGGCGCCGATCGCGCTAGCGTTGTCCAACTCATCCTGCGCGGCGCGTTTCAGCGCGTTTTCATCGGCCTGCTCGTCGGAATCCCTCTCGCCATCGCCGCCGGCCGCCTCATCGCTTCCGAACTCTACGGCGTCTCCTCGTGGGACCCGCTCGCCCTCGCTCTTGCGGCCGTCGCTCTGGCACTCTGTTCCTTTGTCGCCGCCATCATTCCCGCCTTCCGCGCCGCCTCCATCTCTCCTATGTCCGCCCTCCGCATCGAATAACTTCGCACTCCGCACCTCGCGTTCTACATTGTCCATTCCGAGGAGCGATTTGCTCTTCGCACCGCGAAGAGCGGCGACGAGGAATCTGCATTGTCTTTGTGAGAGCGCTGCTTGTTTACCCTGAGGTTTACCCGCCGTGACGGGATCGAAGGGCCCGCCCGCGCCTGCCCGCCCGGGCGCACGATGCAACGCATCGCGTCATGCACTGCATTGCCATCTACGTCACGTGTAGTGTCATCGCAGACGGTGGATTTACTATCGGAAATGGTTTTCCACCAACATAACCATCATCGACAATCTGTCTTTTCCATTCAAACCAATAGCCACACATCAGCCTTATTATCATCATCTTACACAAAAGCCGTCTCATTCCGTTTTGGCCTGTCGATTGCTCTCGATTAGTGGCCCAGGCGCAAATTCCAGGAAGTGTGCTCATTTGACCGAATTCAAGTTCAACGTGGTTGTCGTAGGAGGCGGGTTCAGCGGCACCGTTCTTGCCGCTCAGTTCCTGCGCCGCACTCCCAATCTCTCCATCGCTGTCCTGGACAAAGAGTCCTCCCCTGGCCGCGGCATCGCCTACGGCACTCAGCATTCCTGCCACCTGCTCAATGTTCCCGCAAGC
>JASHYE010000082.1 GCA_030043155.1 Candidatus Acidiferrales bacterium
GCGAGCCGAGCAGGCCGGCGCGGTGTTCGGCGGCCAGGCGAACGATATTGCGAATCAGAATCAGCCCAAAAACGATGAATGCGATGACGATGAACGTGGAAAGAGCGAAAAGGATGATGAAGTCACTGCTGTCCTGCAAATGGATCGGAACATTGAGAGAACCGAGGGTGAAAATTGCGGCGGCGAGCATGGCGACACAAAGGCCGCCGAAGATGAGCCAGAGACGCCGAGTCCAGTTTTTTTGCGTTGCCATATTCAGTGAAACAGTCCTAAACGGAAAAGAACCAGCATTAATGCCCCGCTGGGAGGAAGACACCTAGAGGGCATTCAGCGCAGCGCGGGTCGCGAGGACGGCACCAATTCTTGCCGACTTGCACGAGGAGCGCATGAAACTCATTGTAACGCGATACGTCGCGCGGCAGGGCGGATTCAATGAGGGAGCGGAGTTCCTCGTAGGGCACGTCCGGGGGAACGAAGCCGTGACGGGAAAAGACGCGTTTCGTGTAGGCGTCGACGACGAAGACATCTTTTCTGCCGGCATATAAAAGGATGGAGTCGGCGGTCTCCGGGCCGATGCCGTGAACGGCAAGGAGCTTTTCGCGCAACTCGGGAGTAGGAGTTTGAAACATTCGAGTAAGTGAGCCGGAATATTCGGCGCGAAGGAAGCGGACGAAGGCTTTCAGTTTTTTCGTTTTTTGGCGGAAATAGCCGGAAGAGCGAATCAGACGCGAGAGCCGGGCAAAAGGGACGCGTTCAAGGGCAAGCGGAGTGAGAAGGCGTTCGCGGCGGAGATTGGCGATGGTGCGCTCGACGTTGGTCCAAGATGTATTTTGCGTGAGGATGGCGCCGACGATGACTTCGAAGGGCGTGCGTGCGGGCCACCAGTTCTGCGGGCCAAGGCGGCCAGACAGAATTTCGTAATACAAAGCGGGCGAGTTTGTGGATTCGGGCGTGGCGGCGCGGACCGCGGACTCTTTTTGGGAAGTCACTTCAACAGGAAAAACCACGTGGGACATTCTCCGTCGCGTGCAGGACACGCATTGTCAAGATAGCGAGCAAGAAGCGTCCAGTCAATAAGTGGCAAGAGGAATAGTTGCGCGCCTGTACGCGCGTACAGGTTCCTGTTACAGAACGACTCGAAACGGGAACACGGATTCCCAGTTGCGCGCGTGCTAGTGTTGGGCTTCGTCAGGAAATTCTCCGCGAAGCTGTGCCAGGAGCATGGGTGAATGTCGTCGCGTCTAGGTGAAATACTGGTTCGAGACAGCCTGATCTCGTCGGATCAGCTGAAGCAGGCGCTCGATTATCAGAAACGGGAAGGCGGGCGACTGGGCACGTGCTTGGTCAAATTGGGGCTGGTCAGCGACGAAGATATAACGGCAGTGCTTTCGCGGCAGTATGGAGTTCCTTCCATCAATTTGAAGTTCTACGAAGTGGATCCTCAGGTCATCAAGCTGATCCCGCAGGAGACGGCGGTCCGCTATCAAATTGTGCCGCTTTCGCGCGTGGGATCGACGCTGACGATTGCGATGACCGACCCGACGAACGTTTTCGCCATGGACGATATCAAGTTCATGACGGGATTCAACGTGGAGCCGGTGGTGGCTTCCGAAACGGCGATTGTGGAGGCGATCGGGAAATTCTACGGCGCCGTGGAGAGCGTGGAGGAGCTGGACAAGGTGATGAAAGACCTTGCCGGCGAAGAAGCGGCGCTGGAGCTGACGCAAGAAGAAACGGACATGGATTTGGCGTCGCTGGAAAAAGCGGCGGAAGAAGCTCCCATCATCAAGCTGGTGAACCTGATTTTGACAGACGCGGTGAAGCGCGGAGCGAGCGACATTCACGTAGAGCCGTATGAGAAGGAGTACCGCGTGCGGTTCCGCATTGACGGCGTGATGCAAAACGTGATGGCGCCGCCAATGAAGTTGAAGGATGCGATCACGAGCCGCATCAAGATCATGTCCAAACTGGACATCAGCGAGAAGCGGCTGCCGCAGGACGGCCGCATCATGATCAAGTACGTCAAGGATGGAAAGAAAAAAGAATTGGATTTTCGCGTCTCGACGGTGCCGACACTCTTCGGCGAAAAAATCGTGCTCCGGTTGCTGGACAAGGAAAATCTGCGGCTGGACATGACGAAACTGGGATTTGAGAAGGAGTCGCTGGATAAATTCACGCGAGCGATTTTGCGGCCGTACGGAATGGTGCTGGTGACAGGGCCGACTGGATCGGGCAAGACGAACACGCTGTATTCGTCGGTGGCGCGGCTGAACACACCGGACACAAACATCATGACCGCGGAAGATCCAGTGGAATTTCAGTTGCCGGGGATCAACCAGGTGCAGATGAAGGATCAGATCGGGCTGAACTTCGCGTCCGCGCTGCGCGCGTTTTTGCGGCAAGACCCCAACATCATTCTGGTCGGCGAAATTCGAGACTTCGAGACGGCGGAAATCGCGGTGAAAGCGGCGCTCACAGGCCACTTAGTGCTGTCGACGCTACACACGAACGATGCGCCGTCGACGATTAGCCGATTGATGAATATGGGAATCGAGCCATTCCTCGTGGCGACTTCGGTGAACTTGATTGCAGCGCAACGCTTGGTGCGGAGGGTTTGCGCGCAGTGCAAGGAGCCGCTGCAGATTACGCCTCAGGCGCTTGTCGACGCCGGCTACACGCCGGAAGAAGCGAAGAGTACGACGATTTATCACGGGCGCGGCTGCGGCACGTGTAACAACACGGGCTACAAGGGCCGCGTCGCTCTGTACGAAGTGATGGAAGTGACGGACGACCTGAAGGAATTGATTCTCGTGGGCGCTTCGGCGCTGGAGTTGAAAAAGAAGGCGCTGGAGGGCGGAATGATCACGCTGCGGAAAAGCGGATTGATGAAGGTCGCGGCGGGAATGACCACGCTCGAAGAGGTAGTGCGCGAAACGGTGCTGTAGGGCAAAGGAGCCGAGGATGGCGACGATTCCGCTGAGTGAATTGCTGAAAAAGATGATCGAGATGGGCGGGAGCGACCTGCATTTGTCGACGAACAGCGCGCCGCGCGTGCGCGTGAACGGGCATTTGCGGCCGCTGGATATGCC
>JASHYE010000083.1 GCA_030043155.1 Candidatus Acidiferrales bacterium
GTACTGGCCGCAAACAAGAATCGCAAAGGCCTCATCATTTCTGCAATGGACTCTTATGACCGCGGAGGCGCTGTCGAAAAACCAGTCATCAGCCTCTCGGTCGGCGATCCGGATGAGCAAATCTTCATGGGACGAATGAAACTCATCCTGTTCTTCTTCGCCCTCGAAGACAAATGCGGCCAGCAAAATGTCACCCACGCTATCGCCCACATGGTTTATGCTTTGCGTGGCGAAGAATACGGTTATCCGGAATTTCGCTCCGCTCTGGAAGAGGAATGCCATCAGGATCTCGCGGAGTTTTTCAGCACCTGGCTCGCGAAGCCCGGAATTCCGCCCGATTTTCGCGCCCGCTATGGCAATTCAAGCGGCCCGAAGTAAAGGTCGACGCGAGAGGCGTAGCGAAATCGCTCGGATTTGCAAGGGCGCGACTTTTTGCCCTGAGGAGTGAAGCACAGTCATGCCGTTGTTTTTTGCTGTCATCCCGAACCCAGTCGCGTTTTGTGCGAATGGAGGTGAGGGACCTGCTGTTCGCTTTTTCATGTTAGCTTGCGTAACGGCACAACTTCTTGTCTCTGAGGCTTACCCGCCGTGGCGGGAACGAAGGGCAGGAGTGCCGTAAATCTGCGATCACCGAGCGGCTTTAGCCGCTGAGGGTGAGTTTGATTTTTGCCGGTTGCTGCTAACTCTTCGTATCACCTGAAGGAGGAATCGTGAAGGAAGTCATTTCCACCGCGCACGGCCCAAAAGCCATCGGCCCTTATTCGCAGGCCATTCGCGCCAATGGACTCATTTTCATTTCCGGCCAGGTCGCATTTGATCCGGCAACCAGCCAGCTCGTTCAAGGCGACATCGCCGCGCAAACCGATCGCGTCATGCAAAATCTGAAAGCCATTGTCGAAGCCGCGGGTTCCACTCTCGACAAAGCCGTGAAGACCACCGTGTTCCTGAAAGACATGAACGAGTTCACTGCGATGAACGAAGTCTACGCCCGCTACTTTCCGGCGAACCCTCCAGCGCGCGCTACCGTCGAAGTCGCCCGCTTGCCGCGCGATGTTCGCGTGGAAATCGAACTCATCGCGCTGGCTTAACAGCAGCTTGGCAGGAGAAATTTTTGAAATGCAGATTCGCCACAATTGGACGCGCCAGGAAATTCGCGCAATCTTCAACTCGCCGCTGCCCGACCTTATTTTCCGCGCGCAATCCGTTCACCGCGAATTTCATCCGCCCGAAGAAGTCCAGCTCTGCCGCCTGCTCTCCATCAAAACCGGCGCTTGCCCCGAAGACTGCGCCTACTGTTCTCAAAGCGCCCATTACAAAACCGGCGTGGCGCGTCAGAAATTGATGGATCCCGCCGACGTTCTCCAATCCGCGAAGCGCGCCAAAGCCGATGGCGCCACGCGTTTCTGCATGGGTGCTGCCTGGCGTGATGTTCCCGAGGGAAGGGAATTCGATTCCGTTCTCGAGATGGTCCGCGGCGTTGCCGCGCTCGAGCTCGAAGTCTGCTGCACGCTCGGCATGCTCACCGATTCCCAGGCTGCGCGCCTCAAAGAGGCCGGACTCACCGCCTACAACCACAATCTCGATACTTCGCCGGAATTTTACGGCCACATCATCACCACGCGCGTCTACGAAGATCGCCTGCAAACCATCGCCCGCGTCCGCAAAGCCGGCATCACCGTTTGCTGCGGCGGAATTCTCGGTATCGGCGAATCGGAAGAGGATCGCATCGGCCTCCTTCATCAGCTCGCAACTCTTGATCCGCACCCCGAAAGCGTTCCCATCAACGTTCTCGCCCGCGTCGAAGGCACCCCACTCGCCAACACTCCTGATCTCGATCCTTTCGTCATGGTTCGTGCCATCGCTACCGCGCGCATTCTCATGCCTGCTTCTCGCGTGCGTCTTTCCGGCGGACGCCACAAACTTTCGCGCGAAGCCGTCGCTCTCTGCTTCCTCGCCGGCGCAAACTCCATCTTCACCGGCGAAAAACTTCTCACCACTCCAAATCCCTCCGTCGACAAAGATTTGGCACTCCTCGACGACCTCGGCATGAAGGCGATGGCGCGTGCCTGATTCAACCGCAAAGCCGCTTGGGTGCGTGACACAAAGAAGGGGCCTCCCAGGTCGACGGCTAGTCGAGCCTGGGGGAAACGGAGTCAAAATTCAAACTAACCCATTGTCGCCGCTTGCTGCATCGCCAGAGAATCCCCTGCGCGCTCGCATCGATTCCGACCTGCGCGCCCTCCGCGAAAATTCCCAACTCCGCTCGCTCGATCTTCCCCGTGGACTCGACCTTTGCTCGAACGATTATCTCGGACTCGCCTCCGATCCGCGCCTGAAGCAGGCTGTTATCGACGCCGTTTCCGCAGTGCCGCGCGTTGCTTCCACCGGCTCGCGTTTGCTTTCCGGGAATTCTCGCGACTGGCAAGAAATTGAATCCGAATTCGCCGATTTCGTCGGCTTCGATTCCGGTCTTTATTTCAGCTCCGGCTATGCCGCAAACGTCGGCCTGCTCAGTTCAATTGCGC
>JASHYE010000084.1 GCA_030043155.1 Candidatus Acidiferrales bacterium
ATCGCGCCATTCACTTCCAGGCGAAAATCGTAATGAAGCCGCCGCGCATGATGCTCCTGCACCACAAAATGCTTTCCCTGCTGGCGCGCGACCTTCCCGCTCGGCTCCGGCGTTTCTTTGAAGTGCCTTTTCTTTCTATATTCCTCGAGCGATGCCATATTCCGAATTATAGGGAGGATTTGAGCGCGCCCTGAAATCAATCTATCACGTACGGACTTTCCCGCTTTACGGCTGCGGGATTTTCCCCGACGACGCGCCATTGCGCGTCCACTTTAGTCTGTTCTATGCTGACAGGCGAGGTCATGCCACTATGCCTTCTTCTTCCTGGAAAGGCGCTATCAGCTTTGGCTTAGTCTCCATTCCCATTCGGCTGTACGCTGCCGCCCGCACTTCCCGAGTCGAGCTTCATCAGCTCCACAGCGTCTGCAAAACGCGCCTTCGCCAGCCGCTCTTTTGCCCCACGTGCAATCGCATGGTCGATCGCTCCGAAGTGGTGAAGGGTTACGAATACGAAGATGGCAAGTACGTTCTGCTGGAGCCGGATGAAATCAAGAAAATCGCGCCGCGCTCGGCGCGTACCATGGAAATCCTGGCTTTTGTGAAGGAATCCGAAATCGATCCTCTGTTTTTCGATTCTTCGTATTTCATTGTCCCGGAGGATGCCGGCCGCAAGGCTTACCAGCTGCTGCTGAAGACGCTCGAAGCGACCAAGCGCGTCGGCATCGCAAAAGTTGCCATGCATCAGCGCGAATACACAGTGTTCATCCGGCCCTATGATCACGGCTTGACGCTTCACACCATGTATTTCGCCAACGAAATCCGCGAAGCTCCGGGATACGGAAAAACGGAAGAGACGAAGCTCAAACCGCAGGAGATCAAGCTCGCCGAACAGTTAGTCGAAGATCTTTCCGAGCCTTTTCGGCTGAGCAAATACCACGATGAATTTCAGGATCGCCTGAAAGCGCTCATTGAAGCCAAGCAGAAAGGCCGCGAAATCACGTCAGCGCCCGAACCGAAGCGCGCTCCGGTGATTGACATGATGGCGGCGCTGAAGAAAAGCATCGCGGCTTCGCGAGGGGCTCGCAAGGAGCCCCAGCACGCACCACGTCATGCCGAACCGCGGCGCAGGCGTCGCGCCAGCTAGCTTGCCTAAAAGGGACTCGTCGAAGGCGGCGGCAGCGGCTTGCGCGGAATCATTTCATCCCGATTCGCCGTCAGGTACACCCACGAAGCCACGATCACGGCCATCTGCTTCATGTCCGGTTCCTGCAGCCGCTCGTAGACGTCCATATTGGAATGATGCGTGCGCGTTTCGTATTCGATGGGGTCCTGAATGAACTGAAAGCCGGGTATCCCGACCGCGTTGAATGACAGGTGATCCGTTCCGCCCGTATTTTGAATCGTCAGCGTGGTCATGCCCAGATTGTGGAACGGAACCATCCATTTTTCGAAGAGCGGAGCTACCGCTTCGTTTCCTTGCAAATAGACGCCGCGAATTTCGCCGGTTCCATTATCGATGTTGTAGTACGCGTCGAGCTTCTGCTGCTCCGGCTTGAGCTGCATTGTCGATGGGTCACCGAAATGGTCTTTCACGTAGGCGCGCGAGCCCAGCAGGCCTTCTTCTTCGCCGGTCCACAGCCCGATGCGCACCGTGCGCCGCATCTTCAGGCCGCTGGCCTTCAAAATGCGCATCGCTTCCAGCATTACTCCCGAGCCTGCTCCGTTGTCCGTGGCTCCCGTTCCGGAATGCCACGAATCGAAGTGCCCTCCTATCATCACCACTTCATCCGCTTTATCCGTGCCGGGAATCTCGCCAATGATGTTGAATGAATTCAAATCATCATCGTAAAACTTGTTCTCGTCGTTGATTCGCAGTGTGACGGGGATCTTCTTCTCGAGTAGCCGGTAAATCCGCCCGTAGCATTCGCTGGCCATCGCAATGCTCGGAGGCGCTGGCGGCCCATTCGGATCGTAAGAACCTCCCGATTGGACGAAAACTGTTCCATCATCTCCTCGGGAAGGCTCGATCCATCCCGCCGCGCCTTCGGCAACCAGAAAAGCCTGAATCTTCTGGCGAAGCGCTCGCAGCGCGCGGAATTGCGCAAAGCGATCGAGATTGTGTGCTCCAGGGATCGGCTCCTCGGACATTTCCTCGAGTTCCGCATCTGTGTACCGGTGACCCTGCGCCTCGAAATGCGCCGGGTCGTCTGGAGGCGCCTGCGTCAGCACAAATTTGCCCTTCAATTGCCCGCGGTACTTATCCAAATCGGCTTCACTTGCGATTGGCGCAAGAACAGCCTCAGCGGTAACCGGCCCGTTTGTGCCGGGAGTCCACGCCAGCGGATATGCAATCAAGATATATGGCCGTGGCGCCGTCATCATCGCCGAGAAAAGCTCATTTGACCAGCCGCGCCCGAATTTCCACGGCTCGGTATGAACATTGGCCAGGCCCCACTGCTTCATTTCATCTTCAGTCCATTGCGCGGCCGCGCGCATATTTGGCGAATTCGTCAGGCGCGGCCCGTAGACATCCGTCAGGTAGCTCATGATGTCCATCACCTGCGAATGGTTAAAGCCGATGTCTTTGATTGTGTAGATTGCATTCAGATCACTTGCGTTCAGGTCCGATTCACTCTGCGCGCGCGCTGCAACCGGCAGTATCACAGCTACGGCGAGCAACACACCTACCGCCAATCCGAGTTTTCGCACAATCATCCTCCGCGATTTATTGCGCTTTTCTGCGGGACGCATCCCTCAATGAAGCAGCGACGCCTGAGACGCACAGTCCTCTCCGCGGGTTTCATTGCCGGTAAACGGCACCAGCAGCGGATGGCGATCGGTGCGCTTGCGCTTCAGCTTTGATTTATGCGACTGGACAATACCGAAACAGCTCTCGCTGTGGCCGACTGAATCTCCATTCGCAGTTCGATGTCTGTGAGATGCATGGCCGCCTCGTGTATCACCTTTGCCAGCACAAGCTGCTCGGAAGCCTGAAGCTTTCGGGATTCATTGCATTTCGAGAAAAGCCAGATGAGTGATCGATTCAACCGTTCTGTGGAAGAATTGCTTATGCGAGACACTTTGACGCCCATGCGTCGCTCCGTTGTGTAATCACACAGGTCGCTTCTTGCGAACCGAATGCGAGGAAGGGTACTCAGGAATAAAGTTATCCTGATGTGAAAAAAAATTACCTTGAAGCAGGTGACCGGTCAAGGCGGCATGATTCCCGGCGTTCCTTAAAAGCAACAACGCCGCATCCAACAATCGGCCCAGGAGGGCCGCCTTCGTCCGCCGATTTCGATAATCCTTGTACACTGTATGAAAGTGGTACAATTCGAGTGCGGGAGCTTTCCACGGAGGAGACCATGAAAAGAAATAACTTATTTATCCTTAGTATTTGCGCAGCAGCGTTGTTGTTTGTCGTTCCGGCGGCACGCGCCCAAGGAGGGGCGCTCCATGTGGGTGGTCCCGGTGGCGGGGCACCAGCGGGCAGCACGGGCGACAATGGCATGAATATGTCCGGTGTTGAGATGTCAGCGCCGACCGTGCTGCGGAGAAATCCTGGGCTTGCCGAGAAACTTCGGCCATTTCTTCCCACCAATATAACTCCCGAACAGGCAGTTATCGGATTTGACGACATCACTCACTTTGTTGCTGCTGTTCATGCTTCCCACGACCTCGGTATCCCGTTCACCGATCTCAGGTGCACTGAACTTGGCGGGAAATACTGCTCGCCAGAAACAAAGGCCAAGTCCCGGAATCTTGAGAGTGCAATCCTTTCGCTCAAGCCGGGCATGAACAAGGATACCGCGAAGACGGCCGCGAAGACGGCCGAGAACGAATCCAAGACCGATCTTAAAAACATCAACTATTGAACGATCGTCTTGAACCGTCGTCCGTTTTTGCTTTGACAACGTCTTGCGTTTGTGGCTTCCAAGCGTCAGCGCTGGGCGGACGATCTCCGGGTGCAAAACCCTGGAACGAACCGACGCGTACTACTCCCGCAGGCGCCAACTAGAACGGACGCTCCGTTCACAGGAGGCCAAGCGGCCCTCTTGGGGTCTTACGACCGTGCCTCTGACGGTACCTCCGTACCAGAACGGATTGAACCGTCCGGCCTATCGACCGCGCCAGTGCCAATCGGCATTATGACCGTGCATTCGAGGTCGGTTGCGTCCCCCCGTAATCGGACTTCGAAAGTGTTTGCACCTCCATCACCCATGCCCACGGCGGCCGGCACCCCCACCGGCCGCCTCTTTTTTTGCTATTCGGCCCGAGGCCCCTTCGACGATTGTCCACTCCGCTGCAAGGGTGCCTGCCAGGGTTTCGTGGGAATTCCGATTCCGAACTTCCATAGTCAAATCCCGTTTCCGGTATATTTGCAGAATTTGCATACTGCGAGTGCCCCTGCCTACCGCCCGAAATCTGCTCCTACATTCCGCAATCCCAACCATTTAACTTTTTGTTGACCGCATCGTCTCGATTGTGGTACACGCCTTGCTCAAATACGCGCAGTGGCGCGTGTTTTGAGCGGGGACGCGGGGTGCGTTCCGTTTTCGAGGATATGAATCGTTTGTTTCAGGCCTGAGGTAGCTCTGGTCCCTGCGTGGTTCTTATATGGATTCGACTCGGCAATCCAAGCGGAGGTGGGTCGTGAGGAGATTCTGGCAGCTGTGGTCTTTGGCGGTTATGGGTGTAGCGCTCGTGCTTTTCAGCAGCGCGGCTTGGGGACAGGCGACCACGTCGCTTCGTGGCACCGTAACCGACCCCAGTGGCGCGGCCATTCCCAATGCCACTGTGCATCTGGTGAATGTGGATACCACCGTCGAGCGCACCACGGCCACGGATCGGCAGGGCAGTTACGTCTTCGCTCAGGTGCAGCCTGGCAATTACGTCCTTCGCGTTGATGCTGCCGGATTCTCCACGTACGAGCAAAAGGGCTTCCAGTTGCTCGTCAACTTGCCCGCCACGATTGACGTAAAAATGAAAGTCGGCGCGGCGAGCACCACCGTCGAAGTCACCGCCCAGGCGCCTCTTCTCAATACCACTGACGCCAGCCAAGGCAATACCATGGCCGGCAGCCAGATTGCCGACATGCCTCTTTATGGCCGTAATGTGACCCAACTTCTATCTGTCCAGCCGGGAGTTGTTTTTACTTCGAATCGGAGCGATTTGGCCTCGAACGATACGCGCAGCGGCTCGGTCAACGGCGCGCATAGCGACCAAAACAACATCACACTGGACGGTGTGGACGTCAACGATCAGGGAAATGGCTCCCCATTTGAGACCGTTGTCCCTGTGACGGTCGCGTCAGTTGAGGAATTCCGCGTCACCACTGCGGATTACGGCGC
>JASHYE010000085.1 GCA_030043155.1 Candidatus Acidiferrales bacterium
TCTGAGGCAACCAACAGGCGCGGCATGGGTTCGAACGGCCGGCCCATGAAGTCCGTATCGAGGCCCGCAACAATCACACGTTTGCCTAAATCTGCAAGGCGCGTGCAGCTTTCGAGAAGGCCTTCACCAAGGAACTGGGCTTCGTCAATGCCAACCACCTCGGTCCGCGCCTGCACCTTTTCAAGGATTTCGGCGCCATCGTTAACTAGCTCCGAGGCGATCTCCAGACCGGAATGCGACACAATGCCGTTGGAGGAATAGCGACGGTCAATTGCCGGCTTGAAAATTTGAACCCGTTGTCTGGCGATTTCGGCACGACGCAAGCGGCGAATCAATTCTTCGCTTTTGCCAGAAAACATGGGACCAACGATTACTTCAATCCAACCCATATTGCCTTTGACGATGTCCACGTTAGCCTCTAAAGATTTTAAAGATGCATAGTGAGATGCAATCGAGCAGCCGATTCGCAACCTCAGTGCAACCGCGCATCAGCTGCCTGCCGCACGATATAGCGCAGCATTGAAAAACGGCGCGAATGCGTTAATCACAGCCACGCGAAAGGCATCCTGCCGCGTAATCAAGTTCCGTGTGAGAACGCCCCACGCACCCTGCGCATCGCGTATCCCATGCCCACCCGCGAAATTGTCGATGGCGAGCCCAAGTTCCGTTCCTTTGCCAATTACCTCCTCAGCGAGGGCATCCGGAAGCAGAACACTGCCGGATTGGCCGTATCCACCTTTGCCACTTGCATCCGAAACATAAGCCCAGTTCTGCAAAAACACCAGGCGCCGTCCATTCTCGGCAATAACATCCAGTCCCCCCTCGAGCCCAACAAAAAAACGCCACGGCAGTGCTCGCTCACGGGCGCGCTGCTGTAGTACTTCAGCACGATGCCTGGCGCCGGACATGAGTTCCGTGCGCGTGAGCGGCGTGTGCCCCACGCCACTTTCTGCTTCTTCCCCGATGACTTCAAAGGGAGCATTTGCATCGAGAGTAGGACCGAGGATGGTCAAAGCTTCCCAAACGGCGTTAAGCTTTGGCCTGCGCGTGCTGCCGACAGCGACGATTATTTTTTCAAGAACGTGCTGTGTCATCTCCCGAATATTTATCTCAAGTCTGAATGACCATCCTGCCAAAACTGAACCTGACGTTCGCGCCCAAAACGGCTGCTTAGGAAGCTCTTCAGGTCATCCACGGAAGAGAAAACCTGATCCACACAAGCCAGCATCCAGCCGCTAACCTGGGCGACTGGAACTTCAGTCACCATGTACACGGGAATTCCCTTGCGATAGGCCAGCGTCAATTCCGCAGAAGTCCCGCCGCTTTGCACCGGAGGCTCAGCCCAAAAACACACCAGGTAGTCCGCCTTGTTTTCGATCAGATCCAGATCAAACTGAATGATCTTTCGAACCACGCGGCGAAACCGCTCGGTGTCGGTCACCTTCCATTCGCGGAAATGGGCTACTTCCTCATCGGTCAAGTTTTTCTTCTCATCCTCGGCAGGGTCGTAGACACGATGGCCAAGCTGATCCCGAAGAAAAGGAGTCAGCTTTTGGCGCCACATCTTGCCGCCGCCATTTGCGAATTCAATGGGTCCGCAAAGATAAGCCAGCATGGGGGTCTGAACAATCGCGACTCTAACATGGAAGCAGTCGCGCGCAAAGAGCACGAACGAATGAGGGCTTAAATGGAGCGGCCGAGGGGACTCGAACCCCCGCCTACAGCTTGGCAAGCTGTCGTACTACCCCTATACTACGGCCGCGAAAACTACGTGACGGATCAGCAACTTTTATAGCATGCGATGCGGGGCGGAACAAGGGGTGAGGGCACACACGAGTTCGCTGAGCTGGCAGGGCGTCCTCTACAGTAAGGACTACTCCTCGCCCGAGAAGAATTAGTTGACCTCGATGATGCGAGTCGCTTTCACGATGGGAGATTTCTTCTGTCTCTCGGCAAAGCTCGTCGCGCGTTCCCTGTTAATGTAAACTCGCGCGAATTTTTCTCCGTCATGGTAATACACCGTAACTTGCCAGTGACGGTGTTTGCGCCGCCGATCGCTCCGGAATCGCGAGCTACCCTTTTTGGCTTTTGCTTTGGAGTTCTTCTTCACTGATGATCCTTTGTGTCGCGGGAGTATCGCAACTTCGCGGCCCTAGCGCAAGTCACAAATTAATAACCCGCCAGTCTTTATCCAGGCAACAGCGAACAGGATTTCTGAGACGTTTTCCAGGGGGCTGCGTCTAATAATTTCGACAGACAACTGGAACTTTTGGGTACCTTGGATCGTATTAGTAGGTGAGAAGGGAAAGGGAGACCGGCAATGGTGATGAAACTGGAGCGTGAGCTGAACATCGAAGATCCACGGCATCACTCGGAAGAGCGAGTGGAAATGCTTCGCCGACTCCTGGCGGGAGGCGCGCGCGTGGAAGCCGACCCTAAGCGCTCGGATTTCTATGAAGTAGAGAGCGGCTCCGAGGTCTACTACATTCACATCTCGCCGATTACAGGGAAAATCGTTCTGCTGGCGGCCTGGCCGAAGGATGGCGTCACAGAGGAAGAAGTGCGTACTTTCCAAGCCGCATAAACCCGTTCCAATCACAACAACTTATATAAGTAAGTCAGAAGGCTTGAAACCGAAATCGGTGAGGATTTGCGTGCCGACCTCGTAAACCTGTGGACCGGCGCTCGTCCGAACGTAGACAGAATTGCCAGAAGCGGCGGAGATCTGAATCGTGGTGGTCTTTTTCGATTTGTCGACCAGCGTGATCTGGATTGCCGGTTTTTTCAGATGCACCAGAATGGCGGGCGAAGGCGCATCGTAGATATTCGTGGCGCGGGTGTTTTGCAGAGGATCCAAGATCTTCCAGCTCTGAATCTGCTTTCCTTTGTCCGCAACAGGTTCGACCATCGACCATTGATCGTTTTTGCCCAAAGAGCATTCCATGGTGCCGTTGTCGTTCTGCACGGTGACGGTTTCGACGGTGGTCGGGTCGAGTTGGAGAATGCTTTTATCGCGTAAATCGAAAAAAGTCTTATCGAATGAATTGTAGACCGGCGCGTCAATGCTGAAGATGAGCGACCGAGACAAGTCCCGTCCGTAATAATCGTTGCCTTTCTTGCTCAAGACAAGATGGAACTGCTTACCCTCTTGGGCGGTTGCGTCGATTGTGACATTGGGATGAACGAGCCCGTATTTCGCGGGATCGGTCGCCGTTTCGCTAACTACGTCCGTAAACTTGTTGCTGGATAGCGAACTAACCAGCCCATCAATCACGCTGGAATCCGCCAGTAGCTGGCGGGGACTCGATATCTCCCATCCTGCTTTCACCTTTGTGAGAGAGAAATGTCCATTTGAATCGCTGAGGGTTAGTGCGGTCAGCTGGGCGCCGTTCAGATCGACAATCGAGCGGTCGCGCAGTTGAGAGACGGGCTTATTAGCGTCATCGAAGAGGGACGGAGATAGCATATCAATTTGCTTCGAACCATCCACGACGGCGTAAACAGCGCTATTCGAGAAATCCTTGTTTCCCAATTCGACGCTGTGCGACGAGCCATTGCTTTCTCGAAAATCAATCTTCAACGGAGGATCGGACAAGCCATATTTAGACAGGCTATCCGTCGGAGTGAACGAGCGCTGAATCTCAAGGTCGGTCAGATCATCCACGATCGAGCTGACAGCCGTTTGATCGGCGCTTGTCTCGACGGGTTGCGTCAGTTCCCAATCCGAGCCTTTCTTCGAAAGCGAAACGGTTGCGCTTGCGTTGTGAATGTTCAGGCTGGAAATCGCGCCGCCTTTCAGTGCGAAGGCGGGTTTCGAAGCCTCATCCGCGGCGGGTTTAGGAGCGTGCTTGCTGTCGTAGAAATAGACGAAACAACCGAGGACGACCGCTACTGCTAAAACGATCAATGTGCTTTTCTTCATGGCCCAACTACCGGCGCTTCAGCCAAACGATGATGCCGATGACCACCACAAACAGCGGTACGAAAACAGAGCTGATCCATTCCACTTCACGCTGTTGCGCTTCTGTCAGAGTAACGCGGCGATTCGCAGCCTCTTTTGGCCGAATGGAAATTAAGTTCGATTCTTCTGTTAGCCAGTTGACGCTGTTATAGAAAAGATCTCCGTTGCGCTGTTGATCTTGCCATTGGTTCGTGGCGAACTCCGAATTGCCGATGACCACGAGCCGCGGGTCCGCGGTCCCCGATTTGTTTTCCGCCGCGACGCCCAGCGAAAGCGGCCCACGTTGATCTTTTTTCGGATCGTACTTAACGGTTCCGTTTCCGAGACTGGCGACTGTGAAGCTGGCCGCGGAGGTTTTCAGTAGCTCCGTCGCTTGTGGCTCGCTCTTGGATGTATCGGCGATCGCAACGGTGCGTGCCAGTGGGAAAAAGGTCATGGAATTCTGAAAATCGCGAACAATGGGATTGTCGCCATAACTGAGCACGAGCGGGATAGCAGGACCCGCTCCAAGCAAGCGGCCGACGCCGCTCACATCAATGACGTAATCGTCGCCCACGTTTACATTCCAGGGTTGCATTATGGCGCTTAATTGCGGATCCGTTCCGGGATCAAGCAGGAACATCGCCGTCCCGCCGCCGTTGAGATACTTCTCGATCATCTGCGCTTCCTGCGGGAAGAAAGGTTTTGTTGGGCCAGGGTCGACGAGCACGCTGCAATCGGATGGAACAGATCCTGTTGTGACGAGGTTTATCGATTTCACATTGTAATTCTGTTTTTGTAGTCCGGAATCAACGGCGCTATAGCCTTTCGCATCTGTGGCGCTGATCGACTTCTCACCATGCCCCTCGATAAAGCACACAGTTTTCACGGTTGTGGAAGTCACCTTGAGGATCGCGGACGTGATGTCTCCTTCTGTCGTATCCTGCAAATGCTGGACGTGGCTCCCGTTCACGACGACAACTTCGCCCATGCGGGAAATGTCATATTGCTTTGCAAGCCCAGGGTTTTCCTGGGGATCAACCACCGTGAAGTGGACGTGATGATTCTGGCTTTCGTACAACCCCATTTCGTCCTTCATGGACTGGACCTGCTGCCCCTCGGGGCCGCTCGATCGGGCAAACATATAGATCTGAACATCGGAACGAAGGGGGTTGACGATTTTCTTGGTTTGGTCGGAAAGCGTATAGAGTTTCTGGCTCGTCAAATCAAACGTTTTATGATGTCGAAACCCCCAATAATTGAGAAACACTAAAATGGCAAGCACGGCAATCACGAGCACCGTGGTGTTCGTTCCGAGCTTGGAAGAGCGCTTCGAGAAGAAGCCTGTCACGCTGCGGAATCCAAGCACGAACCACGTAATGATGAGTGCGCCGCCGACGATCAGGACGACCTTCGTCGACAACTGCAATTGCTCATTGACGGAGTAGAGAACATAGCCGGCCACAAGAAGCAACAATCCGACCAAGCCGGCAATTTGGGTAATCTGCTTACGTTGAACTTTCATCAGACCTGAGCCTTCTCCTTCACGCCGCGAAATCTCACGCGCGCCTCCAGCGCATCGATTCCACCGAACGCATCGTCAAGAAAATTCCGAAAAATATCCACGAGCCGAAGAAAACCAGCCCGGTGGTATCAATAATTCCCTGCGTGAACGGGCCGTAGTGTTGCAGCACGGCGGCATATTGAAGTGATTGTGCGAGCGAGCCAGTTCCACTCTGCGTAAAAATGTCGAGAAGCCACAGCAGCAACGAAACGCCAAAGATCAGCACGGCGGAGATAATTTGGTTTTCGGTCAAAGACGAGAGGAACGATCCGAGTGCGAGAAGCATCGCTCCAAGCAGCAAAACGCCAAGATACCCTCCCGCAATCAAACGCCAGGGAGCCGCGGGTGTGCTGTGCGCAAACATATAAATCACGTAGAAGACAGTCGGTATCAACATGATTATAAGCAGAGTGAAAGAAGCCAGAAATTTCCCCAAGACAATGCCAGCATCGGAAATCGGAGAAGTCATCAACAATTCCATGGTCCCGCGTTTTCGCTCCTCGGAATAAACACCCATCGTCAGCATTGGCGTGAGGAAAAGAATCACGATGCCGATCGTTCCGAGAAAAACTCGCAGCATCACGCTGGGCACATCGAAATTCGTCATCTGACCCATCTGCATTCCTTGCATCATCATTTCGTCCGCGTATTTGATGACTTCCACCAAGTAACTGTTGAAAAAAACTCCGCTCAGAACCAAAAACACACAGGCGATGATGTAGGCGATGGGCGAAACGAAGTAATGCGTCATTTCCTTGCGATAAATTGCGTAGAGGCCGCGCATGCTTACTTTGACTCCTCGGATTTTTTGTGGGCCGGATCTTCTGTGGTCAATTGCAGGAAAATCTCTTCGAGGCTGAGGTTCTCGCCACGAAGTTCATAAAGAGGCCAGCCCTGACCGACAACCTTTGCGGCAATCTGGCTACGCAAGTCCTGGCCTTGGCGGGCCTCCACGATAGCGATCATCCGTCCGCCGGAGCCCATCGAATCCACGGAGACACGCTGGGCACCGGGAATCTTCTGCAAAGTGTCGCGGAGAGCCTGCTCGGGAGCTTGTGCTTCAACGCGAATTCTTTCGCCGCCCTTGAGCTGGAGCGTCAAATTCTCCGGAGTATCGACGGCGACGATTTTGCCGTTGTTGATGATGATGACGCGATCACAGGTCATGCTCACTTCAGGCAAAATGTGAGTAGACAAAATGATCGTGTGATTTCCTGCCAGCCCCTTGATCAGATGACGCACTTCAATGATTTGTTTGGGATCGAGGCCAACTGTTGGCTCGTCCAGAATGATGACGTCGGGATCATGAACAATCGCCTGCGCTAAGCCCACGCGTTGCTTGAATCCGCGAGAGAGCCGCTTGATGAGCTGATTGCGTTGTTCGGCAATCTTGGTCATCTCCATCGCGGCTCCGATTCGCTGCGCCCGCTTTTCGACGGGAACATTCTTGATGCGAGCCACGAAATCCAGATACTCGGTGACGGTCATATCGAGGTACAGCGGCGGGTTTTCGGGCAGATAGCCAATCCGTCGGCGCACTTCCATGGAGTCGTCGAACACATCGAAACCGGCGATTTTTGCGGTCCCACCAGTAGCCGGCAGATAACCCGTCAGGACGCGCATGGTGGTGGTTTTGCCCGCGCCATTCGGGCCGAGGAAACCGAGAATTTCGCCTTTGTTTACCGAGAAGGAGATGCGATCAACTGCGGTTTTTTCACCGTACGACTTCGACAAATCCTGAACTTCTATCAATCCGTTCCTCCAGATGAATCGCGCGAACGAAACTACACCCGCGCTATGCCACTTATGTATGAATGCAAACCGCTTTTATACTAAATTCGCGGCGCAACGCCAAGCCTGATTGTTAAATTAAGAATGCTCTTACGAGACTTGCGCTGTATTAAATTTGGACAGAATCCGTTCGCGGCAATAAGGTTGCCTGATTTAATTCAGGCAAGTCCCTGACATCAGAAGTTGACTGCGCTATGCAGAAGCATTAACGTTCGCGGCGAAGCGGGGTGGACGACAGAATGTCAAGAAGCCGGCTGATCGCGTTCCTGATTGCTTGCACGGCTGCGATTGTTCTTTCGCTCGCGGGCCATTCCCGTGCTCTGCATTTGCCAGCTGGATTGCTTTCGGCAATTCGCTGGCTCGCAATCCTCTTGCTGGTCATGTATGCAACAGCGCGCCGCTCGCTGACATTGTGGATTCTCGTGGGGCTGCTGGCCGGCGCAGAGCTTGGCTACGATGCGCCCGCGACCGCTATGAAATGCCAAATCTTCGGCGCGATTTTTCTGCGGCTGATCAAAGTGATCATCGCACCGTTGCTGTTCGGCACTTTGGTGGTTGGCATTGCGGGACACGCAGGATTGAAAAAAGTCGGCCGCATGGCCATTAAGGCGCTAGTCTTCTTCGAAATTGTTTCCACGATTGCTTTGGTGATCGGACTCATCGCAATCAATCTCAGCCGGGCAGGAGCGGGAATTCATCTGGCCGCAAGCGCGGCGCAGCAGCAAGCCGCGGTATCCTCCACGCAAAGCGCAAGCCAGCTCATTCTGAATATATTTCCCGAGAACATTGCCAAGTCCGTCGCCGAGGGACAAATCCTGCAAGTTGTGGTCTTCAGCATTTTATTTGCAATTGGCCTGGCGCTCGTCAAGGAATCCAAACGTAAGCCCATGGTGGACTTTACGGAGAGCCTTTCGGAAACGATGTTCAAGTTCACGAACATCGTGATGTACCTTGCGCCGCTGGGTGTTTTTGGCGCGATCGCATACACGACGGGTCATTTGGGCTTGGGAGTGGCGCTGCCGCTGATCAAGCTCCTGGCGACCCTCTACGTGGCGCTTGCGGTGTTCGTATTTTTTATCTTGCTGCCGATTGCCCTGCTGGCGCGTGTCCCACTAAAAGAGTTCCTGCGCGCCATCGCCGAGCCATCCACGATTGCTTTCGGAACGAGCAGCTCGGAAGCGGCTCTGCCGAGCGCGATGGAAAATATGGAAGGTCTGGGCGTATCACGCGCAATCGTTGCGTTTGTAATGCCCACTGGTTACAGCTTCAATATGACTGGCGGGTGCCTTTATCTTTCGCTTGCACTGGTGTTCATCGCGCAAGCTGCCGGAATGCATCTGACGTTCGGTCAACAGCTGATTATGTTGCTAATGCTTATGCTCGCGAGCAAGGGAATCGCCGGCGTACCTCGCGGCTCGCTCGTTGTCCTTCTCGGCGCAGCGGTTCAGTTCCACCTGCCAACTGAGTCCTTCTATCTGCTTTTCGCAATTGATCCGATCATGGACATGGTTCGCACAGTCCTGAACGTAGTGGGTAATTGCCTGGCAACCGTCGTCGTCGCGCGGTGGGAGGGTGAAGTGCTTGCGACGGCAGGGAAGAAACTCGTGCCAGCCGATACTATTCCGAGCTAAGCTCCGGGTTCGCTCCAAAAAATCGGAAATAGAGAGACAGGCTCAGCGCCGTCAACGCAATATATCCGTAAAACGGCAGCGCGATATCAGAGGCGTCGAACATGTAACCGGTAAACGCCACAGCTCCTGCTGAAGTTCCCAGTCTGGCTACTTGATTCATCGCGAGCGCCCGGCCCATTTCTGTTTCGTTCACCATCGCGGTCAAGGCGGTTTGCTGCACCGGTACGGCGAGGATGCGCAGGGCCGGCGTAACCAAATAAACCGCGAGCGCCAGCGCAAACATGTGCGTGAGCGGCAAGAGCAGAAGCAACACGGCGCCCGAGCCACGCGTTACAGCCATGCCTTTTACGAAACCAAATTGCTTCTCCACAAGAGGGGCGGCCAGAATCGCGACCGCGGCCACCAATTCACTGCCGAATCCATATACCGACATTTTTGCCTGTGGCGTATGGTAAACGAGCACAAAAAACGGGATCAGGAATGGCATCACAAGCCCTTGCGAAAGACCGTTGACAGCCGCTGTGAGAGAAAATTTGCCAATGACAGTACGGCTCTTAAGACGCTTGAATTCTCCCGGCGTGTCAACCGGCTTCAGGGGTACGAGAAAAACAAGTCCTAGCGCACTGATCACCGCGGCACAAAGAATCGCGTCTTGCGCGCTGAAAAGCCTACCGGCCAGCATTCCCGCTCCGCCAATTACGCCGCTCAGAAACGTGAACAAGGAAAACCAGAACGTCCGATTTTGCAGCGTTGTGAATTCCGTGATTATCGCGCTCTGAATGGGTTGCGCCGCACCACCGACGCTGCCCGCCGCACGCGAGCCAGTTGCAGAAAATCCACCAAGCATCGCCCCAGCGAACAAGAATGGCAGCTTCGCGGAAGCGACAACAAGGAATGCGCCGAACGGCAGAAGAATTCCGGCAAGAAGCAATGTCCCTTTGCGCCCCCACAGATCGGTCAGAAAACCGAACAAGAGTGCAAATCCAGCGGTCGCAAGCGTCGCGGCCATGTACAGGAGGCCGAGAACGCTGGCGCTGTAATGAAGACTTTCGAGGACGTAATACGGAAAGACCAGAATGATGATTCCCGCGGAGAAACTGCGCGTGAGGCGAAAAAGCATCAAGAAGAGCAACTGTCGCGAATTGCGATTCACAGTAACAGTTTATCGGAATTGATCGGAATGCAGCCCAATGATTACTGAGACCGCGATGGAGCACGCCCGGGGCAACATCCGCTCCGAACCAGGCATCCAGAAGCTATGGCAAATTGGCGGTAGCGCAAGAAATATGAGCCGCGGGCAAAGATGATGAAGATTGGGGCGAAGCCAGTTACGCGTTGACACTGTATGGCTGTTTTGTTATTCAACTTAGCTGCTTCGGCGCCAACCGGCTCCGATATCTGTCCAGCGCTGGAATGACCATCCCGGCGCTTTTTAATTCACGAAGGAGCGAGAAAACCGCCTGATGAAGTGCGGACAGAGGACGTCAGATCTCAGGTTGCGACGATTGCCGTTCTGTGGAGCTGCGGCGGCGATTCTTCTCTCGAGCCTTCTGTGTAGTTGCGGCGGCGTCAGCGGACTAGTGATTACCCTTGATCCAAGCACCAATCAGGCAGTCGATCAAGGCCAGAGCGTTTCATTCACGGCGTTCGTTTCGGGCGACACATCAAACTCCGGAGTGACATGGTCTATCTCTGGTTCGCACTGCAAAGGCAGTGCCTGTGGCACTCTGGTGGACGTTACAACCGGTGCAGTTACGTATCAGGCTCCCTCCGCCACAAATACTCAACTGCTTACGGTTACCTTGACAGCTACAGCCAACGCGGAAACCAGCGTGACTACGACACTGAACATCGTCGTCAGTCCAGCGCCTGTGATCTCGACGACCACACTGCCGGGTGTGCTGAACGGAGCTGATTACAGCGAACAAATCCTTGCGAATGGCGGGGTAGCACCTCTCATTTTTACCGTGTCATCGGGCAGCCTCCCTCCCGGCCTGAACCTGAATACAAACGGATACGTTACCGGGCGCACGACATCCGACGGGGGTACTTACAA
>JASHYE010000086.1 GCA_030043155.1 Candidatus Acidiferrales bacterium
GTGGCCGCGTCGGATTTGATCCCCGAAGTGAATCACGAGCGGGGCGTGCGGTGGGCGCTGCTGGTGTTCGTCGGAGTCGCGGTGGTGATCGCGGCGGGATACGCTTTTGGCTTATAGCGGGTTGGCTCTAGGTAATTCTAAATCGTTTATCCATAAGACCTGCTTGACTTTCCTCCCGTTGTAGCTTATAAGCTACGTAGGACGCGTTGGGCATGCGGTAAGCCCGGCGAACTTATAATTCGCGATCTCCGCCCGGGGATTTGCGGGTCCGACTCCCGCCGCGTCCGCCTTGTACTTGATAACACATTTATGCTGGTGCCTTCAAGGTAATCCTAACGTAACGTGTCGTACTATTTACATTTGGAGGGGTGGATGGTATCTTAGTGCTTGTAGCTAATAAGCTACAGAGTGTATGATGCCCGCCATGAGCCGTGGAAGCAAGAGAAAGGGAGATACTTTATTACGTCCCTAAGACTGGACCACCTGCCCCGTTTCGGGTTTGGAGAGAGGGAATTACGGACAGACCTTCCAAGCTCGCAATCTCGGCGCGAATCGCACGTATGCGCGGAGGGAATTTTGGTGACTCAAAACCAATCGGGTCTGGAGTCTCTGAAAATCGAATCGACTTCGGTCCGGGTTTCAGAATTTATTACGGCGTTGACGGCGAAAAGATAATCCTCCTATGCGGTGGTGACAAATCGACCCAAGATACAACCGACACAGACACTGCTATCGACTATTGGGCGGATTATAAGGAAAGAAAGAACAATGAAAAGAGAAGAAAACTACAAAGCCGACCTTCTCGAAGAACTAAGAAATGATGCTGCATATGCCGCTGAGTATCTGACGGCTGCGCGGAAGGACTCAAGAGAAGCGTTTCTAGTAGCCCTTCGAGATGTGGCCGAAGCTCGCAAGGGTATGATGAGAGTAGCAAAAGAAGCCAAAGTAAACCGTGAAAATCTTTATCGAGCACTTTCACGCGAAGGAAATCCAAGAAGCGAAACCGTTGATTCCGTTTTGGAGGTGCTTGGTATTGAACCGATCTACCGAGCCATCGGCGTATCTTCGGAAGCACCAAGTGCGGTCGCTCCCCCGACACCCGCATCTATGGCAAACACATTCCCAGTTTCCGGCAATGAAGGACGCAGGTACAAGGTGAACGCAACCTCATTCGCTGGGTTCACTGGCAATGTAGCCGCAACGACAATGACGGTGAGCGTAGTGTCGGCAGGTGGGACACTGTACAAAGACGTACCTTACTTGGATGTATTGGTGGCAGCCGCACGAATGGATGAAAGCCAAGAAGCTGCACAAGGTTAAAAAATATGGCAGACGAAAATAAGCAGCCCCAACCGAATCAGTTTAGATGGGTAAAGCCCACTGAGCCGAAACCCGAAATCTATACGAATTTTGTACACCCAACATGGACCTTGTTTGATGTTCGTTTTTTGCTCGGGCAGCTAGTTCCAACCGAACCGGGAGCCTCGCTGGAATTTGTTGTACAGCCGCAGGGTGCCGTCACGATCTCTTGGGCGGAAGCAAAAATCCTCCGCGACTTCCTAGTCTCGCTCATAGAGAACTATGAAAAGACGAACGGCGAAATTAAACCGCTAAAACTAGTGCCAGCGCCAGAAGTGCCAAAACCATCTAGTACGGAGTAAGAAGCTTGCCCTGTCGTGGCCCATTCGCTTTTCCCCTTCCTGGGTGAAACCCATAATCGCGCGTCTAACCAACACAAAAAACAGCGGTTATATAGCTCCTCGGATGCCCGCTAACGATTCCGGCATGCCCCTTCGCGCGCAACTTTAAGGTGCGGGGCGTGTTCGATACAATGTGGAGGCTATGGTTAGGTCCGACGTCCAATTGATGCTGGACGTGAAGGCCGGGGACGAACTGTCCTTCGAGCTGCTGCTGAAGAAGTATCGTTCGCCGCTGATCAATTTCCTCTACAGGATGGTGAAGGACCAGGCTGCCGCGGAAGACCTCGCGCAGGAGGTTTTTCTCCGCATCTATCGCGCGCGGAAGGAGTATTCGCCGACCGCGAAATTCACCACGTGGCTCTTCCGCATCGCCACGAACCTGGCGCTGAACGCGATTCGCGACGGAAGGTACCGGCAGATGCAAATCTCGATTGACACGGCGCGCGATGAGGATGAGCCGGTGATCGAAATCGCCGCTCCGGAATCGCGCGCCGATGACCGGCTGATTGAGCGCGAGCGAAATGAGATGATTCGCAGCGCGATTTTGGCGTTGCCGGAAAAGCAGCGTGTTGCGGTGATTTTGCACAAGTATCAGGAAATGGATTATGCGCAGATTGGAAAAATTCTTGGGTGTTCGGAGAGCGCTTTGAAGTCGCTGCTCTTCCGCGCCTATGAAACCTTGCGGGTGCAATTGGCGCTGCTGGTCGCGAGGCCGGCGACGCAGTCTGCAGGGGAGGGGAAGCAAACATGAATTGCGAAAAGATGTCGAATTTGATGGTCAGTTATCTGGATGGACGCGCCAGCGCGGAAGAGCGCAGCAGCGCGGAAGCGCACCTGAGTGCATGCGCTGCGTGCCGCGAGCGGGCCGAAGAATTCCGCCGGTTGTGGAGCGCGATGGGCGAAGTGCCGGAAATTGAGCCGTCGTTTGCGTTCGACGCGCGGTTGCGGCAGCGGATTGCGGCTCAAGCGCGGCCGCGGATTTGGACATGGCTGATGCCGTCGCCACGGCTGGCAGGAGCCGTCGTTGCGCTCGTAGCGCTTTCCGTTTTCATTTCGCTGCGGCCCAACAAGCCGATGATGGTGGGAAATTCGCCGGCGAACAGCGAAGAACAGTTCCGCATGATCAAGGATCTGGGAGTGCTGGAAAATTACGATGTGCTCAGCAATTTCGATGCGCTCTCGGATTTGCCAGCGGCGCAGCCGCTGCCGAATCAGCCGGAGCAGCCCAAATCGGATGACGCCGGCAACGGCACGGGAGAAGGCTAAAACGGGAGTCGGACAGGAACGCGAGTGAAAAGAGCGCTTCAATTCGGATGCTTGTTGGCGGGGCTGATGTTGATGCTGCCCGCGGCGCACGCCGTGCCTTTGCAAAGGTACTTTGCTGCGCAGCAGAAGCAGGGTCCGCGCGCGCAGGCGCGAGAAG
>JASHYE010000087.1 GCA_030043155.1 Candidatus Acidiferrales bacterium
CCTGTCAAATGCGCCACCACCATTCCATCGACGCATCCTGAAGGTGAAGTCGCCGGCACGTTCAAATCCGCGTCACTATCCATATAAACTATGCTTGCGCCGCGATAATAGCGTCTGACGCCAGCTACGGTCGCTAGCGCCGACGAGCAATCGCCGCTCAGAATCAAAGCCAAGCCCCCCGTTTTTACGGCAGCTTCTACGCGCGGCTTCAATGTCTCAAGCGATGCAACCACGCGCGCCAGGTTCCGTGCGCGCGGACTCTCTTCATCCGGTTGATAGGTTTCGACGGGATCGTCACCCATATCGGTGACGCTATACCCGATGGCCTGAAGCTTTTCAATCAGCCCTGCTTGCCGCAAAGCTTGGGGAGCTTTTTCGTGGCCCGCCGACATCGCAGCGGCGCTTGTCGGCGCGCCCAGCACAACAATCTGTTTTGGTTGGCGGACGATTCGTACCGCCATCAGGTTCTCCTCGGAATTTTCTAACGGAATTTGTTTACCGCGTTCCGGATCTTTGCGCCGCAAGTTCCGGAGGCAACGTGAACCGCACATCTTCGCGAATCAAATCAAAATCGCGCTGATCCGTGAATCCAAAATTCGCCAGTCGCTGGCTCACCTGCTCGACCAGAATTTCCGGCGCCGACGCCCCGGCCGTCAATCCCAGCCGCGAAATTTCCTTAAACCACTCTTCCTTCAAATCGTTTCCATCTTCGATCAATCGCGCTGCCACGCCCGCCCGTTGCGCCACTTCCACCAGCCGGTTGGAATTCGAACTGTTTGCCGAGCCGACGACTAAAATCATGTCCACTTCACGTGTCAGCGCTTCGACAGCCTCTTGACGATTCTGCGTCGCATAACAAATGTCATCTGAAGCAGGGCCCAGAATTTTGGGAAAGCGCTGCCGCAATCGCGTCACGATTTCCTGGGTGTCATAAAGGCTCAGCGTCGTCTGAGTCAAAAACGCCAGCCGCTCCGGATCTTCCAGTTGCAACTGGTCAACCTCTTCCACGCTTCCCACGACCACGGTTTGAAGCGGCGCTTCGCCTGAAGTGCCCACAATCTCCTGATGGTCGCGGTGCCCGATGAGAATCAGCGTTCGGCCCTCGCGTGCGAATTTTCGCGCCTCGAGATGTACTTTTGTCACGAGCGGGCACGTGGCATCAATCACGCGCAGCTTGCGCTCTTTGGCCTCCTCGCGCACGCGCGGCGGAACTCCATGCGCGCTAAAAACCAGCACCGCGCCGATCGGCACCTCGCCGATAGCTTCCACGAAAATCGCGCCCCGCTGCCGCAATTGCTCCACAACATGGCGGTTGTGCACGATCTCATGGTGCACGTAAACGGGCGCGCCATACGCTTCGAGCGCCAGTTCGACAATATCCACTGCACGCACCACTCCGGCGCAAAAGCCACGCGGACGCACGCGCACCAGCGTTTTTCTGCCGTTTTCGCTGCTGTTTGAACCCTGTATGTTCCAGATGTCAGTAGGCATGGATTCTTATCTTACCCCATTCCGCCCATAGCGTCACTGCTTTGCTCAACAGCTAATTCCCTTGCAATCAGCCTGCTGCAGCCTTGATGATATTCCGGTCGCAACCCGTAGTTCTTGGAACAGGAGCTTGCACATGTTGCTTTCAGGTCAAGTTGCCATTGTCACAGGAGGCGGCCGCGGAATCGGTCGCGCCATTGCCCTTCGGTTCGCCCGCGAGGGCGCTGCCGTCTTAGTGACCGCACGGACCCAATCGCAAATCGAAGAGTTGGCCGCAGAGCTAAAGTCCGGCGGCCATAAAGCTGCAGCCATCCCTGCCGACGTTTCTCAGGAATCGGATTGTCGGGCCATTGTGCAAGCCGCTCGCACCCAATTTGGCCGTATAGACATTCTCGTCAACAACGCCGGCGTCCTCGGCCCAGTGAAGGCCGTCGAAGAAGTGCTTCCTGACGAATGGGATGAAGTTATGGCCGTGAATCTGCGCGGACCCTTTCTAATGACGCGTCTGGTCCTGCCCGAAATGTACCAGCGCGGCTCCGGCGCAATCATAAACATTTCGAGCGTCGCGGCGAAAGCCGCTTTTCAATGGAATGGGCCGTATGCGGCGTCAAAGGCAGGCTTGGTGGGATTTACCCGGACGGTAGCTGCGGAGGCGGCGCGCCGAGGGGTTCGCGTGAATGCGATCTGCCCAGGCCCTGTGCCAGAAACGGAAATGTCTCAGTTGCTCGGCAAAAAATTAGCCGAGCGGCTTCATGCCGACTCGGATGATCTCTTTAAGGGCTTTCTGGAGCGCATCCTGCAAGGAAAGCCTCAAACGGCCGCCGATGTTGCGGACGCCGCGCTTTTCCTCGCCTCTCCTCAGTCGGCTGCAATCACGGGGCAGACTCTGAATGTGGACGGTGGAATGTCTTTCTACTGATTGCTTCCACGCGGTCCCACTGTCGGCGCGCCCCGGCCGCCATGCCTCGCCGGTTCGCCTCTACCCATCCCAGTCCGCGATCGCCCGCTTCGCCAACGA
>JASHYE010000088.1 GCA_030043155.1 Candidatus Acidiferrales bacterium
TCCGACGGAGTGGCGTTCGATGACCTGCTCACGAATGGGCCGCGGAAGCTGAAGAATTTCGAGCGAGCGGCTCTGATTGTAGCCGCGACGGATGAAGCCTTTGCGTTCGAGAGTGGAAAGATGCTTGTGGACCGTTGCGAGAGAAGTGAGCTTGAGGGCGCGCGCGATTTCCTCGAAGCTCGGAGAATAACCGCGCTTGTTCAGGAAAGTGACGAGGTAATCGAGAACCTGTTTTTGCCGCTTGGTGAGAGTCATCGCGCCTCCTGGGCGGAGCAGGCCCAGTATGGGCGAAGCAAAAGCGAAAAGTCAACAGAATAGTTGGGGCAGCGGGCCAGTTTGAATTTCGACTCCTTGTGTGACGATCAAGAAAATTCAAAGCCCGCAATCGTAAAAGGCGAATACAAGTGAAGCGATTATCTCCGGAATCATCCCCCAGCGGCTAAAGCCGCTTTATTGTTAGCGCGATTTGCGGGACGGTTAAAACCGCCCCCTGACAAGAAGTTAGCTACGCGAGCATCCTGGCGCGACTACAGATCTGTGTCGGAAAGGCAGCGGCCGTAGCCGTTGGTATCGAGCCAGTGATGAAGATGGACCTGATAGAGGTACGAGGCGGTGATTTCGGCGCCGAGCTGATGCGTATCCGCGCACAGAAACGGAACACTGAGGCCAACGAGGGTGGCGATGAGCGATTGCAGGATGCGATTGGGGTCGGCGGGACTGTGCGGGTAACGCGACTTCACGTCGCTGAGCGGAGAGGTGATGAGAAGGAGACGGTTGGCCGCCTGACTCATGCGGCGCAGGCGCGCAATGAAGGCATTGCGTTCGGCAGTGAAGGAATGAACGAGGTCGCCGAGGCTTTTGCGTTCGACGATGCAGGAATCTTCGAGGCCAGCAACGGAATAGTCGCCGAGCGGCAGCGCGCGATATTCGATGCGCTCAAACCAGCGAGCAAAACGCGAGAACGAAAAAGGATCTTTCTCGCGCGTGTCGATAACAAGTGTGGCGCGCGGCGTGCGGAGTTGGACACCTCCGCGCTCGGCGATGACCGGAATAGGCGGATGGTGGACGGTGCGCGGCGCGGGCGGAGGTTGCCATTCGAGCGGAGATTTAATCAGCGTGCGGCGCCGGCGCATGGCCTGAGAGGATAGCACGTGGCGAAGGCCAGACGAAACTAGCGGTCATCTCATAAATCATGATCATAAATGTCGGTCCTCTCGTAAATATCCGGAGCTGAAGCCTGAGTGCGTGCGCAGGCAGGCTCGCCTGGGCAAGCAGGCTCCGATCCCCTAAAAACCATCCATGAAGAGCGTCTAACGGTTGAAGGGATAATCCTGAATCCAGTGGAAGCCGCGAGAGACAAGCAGGAATTTTCTGGTATCGAAGAGTTCGAGCTGCGCGTGGATTTTGTGGCCGTCCATGGAGCCGTCGAGAATAAGCTCGCTTGGGGTCGGCTCGGAGTAGGAAAAATCCGCTTTCCAATTTTCCGGCTGGGATTTGGTTAGAGTGAAACTTTTCGATTTCGTGTCGATTTTTATGTTGTAGCGGTGAAAAGAATCGTCGTCCATCCCCTCAATGCTCGCGTACTGGGGAAAATCAAAGACGATGCAGCGCCAGCGCGTGGAATCGGTGAGGAGCGGCGGGCGCACCTGGCCGTCAATGGTGAAATCCTGCATATTCCAGATGCCGTAGAGCGGAGATTTCGGGCGGGCTGGGCCGTAGGGTCCGTAGTATTCGGAAACGGAGCCACGAAGGTTTCCGGTGATGAGCCAGAGACCGAAGAGAATCTGAACCACCAACGCGATGCGATTCTTTCGAGGGCTCTGGAAAAGCGCCGGCTCGACACAAGGCGAGGAGTTGCGTCCCAAAACGAAAAAACTCGCGAAGCGGCGCGCGTCATAAGCGAGCAGGAAAATGGAAATGAGGATCAAGTGAAACGCGAGCAGCTTCACGGGAACGTCATAGGTCATGTTCAAGAGGAAAACTTCGGTGGCGTCGGCGAGGCAAAGGAGCGCGCCGAGCGTGGCAGTGCGCGGAAAAATGAGGAGAACGCCAGCGAGCATCTCTGCGGAGCCGGCAAAGATTTCATAGGCAGGCGAAGCGCCGATGGAAGACCACAAAACGCCCATCGGCGAAAAATGGCCGTAAGGTTCGAGCAAGCGCGTGAGAAACGGAAATGGCATTTGCAGGGGCAGAATTTTGGCCGCGCCATAGGTAAGAATCGAGGCGGCGAGCGAGAAGCGGATGAAAAGCCGGAACCAGGAATAGAGCTTCGGATAGCCCTGACGGTTGCGGCTGAAAGCGCACCAAAGAATCGTTCCCGCGATGGCGAGCGCGAGAATCGAGGCAAGGACGATCCAATCATAGATGCGGTCGCCGCTGCCCGTTTCAAACGTGACGATGGGATGGGCGATACGAAAAACGTGCGTGGCGAGCCAGCTGACGATCGCCTTAGCGGGCGGCGTGACATCAAGTTCGAATGCGCCAGAATCGTTCGTGGTGACGAAAAGAAGCGAAGTGAGCATCTGCGTGAGAATCACGTAGAGGCTGAAGTAGAGGAAGCAAAAGCGAAACGCGACGCGCGTTGTGAGGCTCCACGGGGTCGCAGTGGCTTCAGCCGTTCGGTCAGCAATGATCTGCGAAGTCAGCGCGGGTTGGTCAGCAACGGCCATTCTGGGTTACGCGATGCGGCAGAGTATACAGAACGGCGGCGAAGAGTGACAAGCGCAGCTATTCGGCGCGGAGGGCTTCGACAGGGCTGACGCTAGCGGCGCGTCGCGAAGGTACATAGCTGGCGACGAGCGCGGCGGCAACAAGGCCAATGGTGACGGCAATGTACGTCAGCGGATCCATCGGGCTCACATGGAAGAGCAACGAAGACATCAGGCGCATAGCCGCAAACGCAGCCGCGAGGCCGAAAGCGATTCCAATTCCGGCAAGCGATAATCCCTGACGAACGAACAGCGTGATGACTTCTTTCTGCTGCGCGCCGAGGGCGATGCGAATGCCGATTTCGCGCGTGCGCTGCGAAACGGAATAGGCAATGACGCCGTAGAGGCCAACGGTTCCGAGTAGCAGCGCCATAGCTCCCGCGATTCCGAGCATGATGAGTGTGAAAGAAGTTCGCGCAATGGACTGCTGATAATAGTAATCGAGGCTGTGCACGGCGGCGAGCGGAAGGCTGGCGTCCACGGACCAGACGGTCTGACGAACTTCGTTCAAGAAGGATTGCGAGCCGGTGCGCGAGCTGCGAATGCTGAAGACGGGACTCCGCTCCACAACGATAGGCTGAGTCTCAAGTTTTGTGGCAATGATCGGGAAATAGACAGAAGAGGGCGCATCTTCCGTCATTCCGTTATAGTGGACATTGCCCGCAACTCCGACGATCTCGGCCCAGTCGTCGACCGTGGAAACGCGAACGCGTTTGCCGATCGCATTCTCGGGCGTTCCCCAGTAATCGCGCGCGAAGCTTTCGCCGACGATGGCAACGGGAATTTTGCTATAGATCTCGGACCAAGTGAAACTGCGACCGGCGATCATGGGGATCCGCAACGTCTGAAAATATTCCGGCGAGACCGTGTTGAACTGACGAAGTTTGGGCGTTTCGTTTTGAACATCGCTGCGATCCTGCGCACGCACAACGTCTTGCCACTGCCCGCCGTCCATCGGAACGGCAGTCGAGAACGCGACGTCCGAAACGCCGGGCAGAGCGGCGATCTTGTCGCGGATCTGCTCCTCCATACGAGGGACTTGCTCGTCATTCGAAACTTGTGCGCTCGGGATTTCGATGCGGAAAGTTTGAACTTCTGCCGGAATGAAGCCGGGGCTAACGCGCGTCAAAGCATAAAACGTCCGAATCATCAGGCCAGAGCAAATCAGCAGAACAAAGGCCAGCGCCACTTGTACGGTGACGAGGATGTTGCGCGCACGATGGCGTTCGCGGCTCTGGCTCAGAGTCCGACCGCCTTCGCGAAGGCCCGTTCCGGCGGTTATGCCAGCATATCGGAGAACTGGGATGGCACCGAAAAGCAGGCTGGTGATGATGGCGACGATAAGCGTGAACAGCAGAACATGCCCGTCGATGCCGATTTCACTGATGCGCGGCAGACCGGAAGGAGCGAGCGCGATCAGAAAACGAATTGCGGCATAGGCAAGTCCCAAGCCCAGCGCGCTGCCGATGATACCGATCACCGTGCTTTCGAAGAGCAGTTCGCGCGCGATGCGTCCGCGGCTGGCGCCGAGAGCGGCGCGAATCGCTAACTCTTGTTGGCGGCCTTCAGTGCGGACGAGAAAAAGATTGGCCACGTTGGCACAGGCGATGAGCAAGACCATGCCCAGGCTGCCCATGAGAATCCACAGAAAGCTTCCGATATCACCGGTCACATCGCGCTTCAACGGGCGAAGATTCGGACTGATGTGGGCGCTCTTGAAGAGCTCCAGACCGAAACCAGGGGGCGGCGGGAAGCTGCGCAAAACAATGGGAAGCATGCGGGCGACGTCAGCGTTGGCTTGCGCAAGCGTGACGCCGGGCTTGAGCCGAGCGAGGGCCTGGTAACTGTAGCGGCCAAGCGTGGTCTTGCCGCGATCGAGTTGATCGACGGCAATGAGCGCGGCGTCCGGCAGATCAAGGAACTGAAACTTCTGCGGCAGCACACCGATGATTTGCCGCGGCTTGCCGTCGACGATGATGGTACGGCCGATGACGGATGGGCTTGCGCCAAACTTGTGCTGCCAGTAGCCATAGCTCAAAAGCACGGTCTGGGGCGCGCTAGGCTGACCGTCAGCGTGCGAAAAAAGCCGTCCAAGCACAGGCTTCACATCGAGGAGAGAAAGAGTGCCCTCGGTGACATTGAGTGCGCGGACTTGCTCCGGTTCGCCGACGCCGGTGACCGTATCCGAGTCAGGATTGTAAAGACCAATGTCTTCGAAAGTGCGATTCTGTTCTCGATAGATGAAATAATCGGCCGGCGATAATGCCGCATCCGTAAGGTTTATGCCCGGAGCGGTAAGCCATACACCAACGAGCTGTTCGGGATGAGGATAAGGAAGGGGCTTGAGCAGGACGCCCTCGAGGACGCTAAAGACGGCGACGTTCGCCCCCACTCCTGTGGCGAGCATCAGCAACGTGAGAAACGTGAACATCGGCGCGCGACTCAGCCGCCGGAGGACTTGCTTGAGCTGTGCTGCGAAGGAATCCATTCGTTGCCCTCTTCTGATGCCAGGGTTTGCGCAGGTGACACGCAACTCGGCTAGGAAACACTCTCGAATGCAAGTACGCAAAGGTGTGAGCAAAAGTTCCGCTATTCGCGGGGAATTTCAGGCTACTGCTTCGCTTCGAATTCCTTCGCAAGAGGCTTCGGGGCGGCGTTGAGCCATGCGGCGAGCATGGCGCGGCGCAGCGTCTTTTGTCCCGCCGCTTTTAGCTGCACCGTGGTGGTGCCGCCGCGTCCCCAGGCACCCGCTGCCGGAATGAAAACGGAAGGCTCGTCGGCCATGAAAACTTGCTGCTGGTCAGGCGTGAGCTTCACCATGGCGCATTTTTTATCGGGATAGCCGAGAGTGGCGAAAACTTTGCCGCAGACGCGAAAGTCGGGATGGCCCTGATGAGCCGATTCGCTCGTCTCTGGGAAACTGAGGGCTATGCGCCGAAATTGCGCGGGAGTCAGAGACATTTCGTTGAGCGCCTAATATCCTAGCACTAACTTCTTTTGGTGGTAATATGCTTGCTTCACGCTGGAAAGGGGTTGCTGAAACCAAGCGCGATCAGGCCTCGTCATAAAATTCGGGTGTGCGATTAGGTTAAGTTAGCGATTGCAGAATTGCCGGGAGAATGACCATGGGCCGAAGAATGGGTTCGCTCTTCGTGGGATTCGCGTTGCTCGGAGGCGTCTTCGCAGCAGGATGCGGAGGGGGCTCAAGCAGCCCTATTACCGGCGTAACGATCGCCAGCTCGACGACGACACTCGACCAAGGTCAAAGCGCGAATGTGACGGCCTCCGTTTCTACGACCGGCGGCTCAGTGAGCACAGCAGTCACGTGGTCACTCTCCAGTTCGGGATGCTCCGGCACAGCGTGCGGCACGCTGACGAACCAGACGGCGGGTTCGGTCACCTATAATGCGCCGGCCTCATTGCCCTCGACTATCACGGTGACGGTGATCGCGACATCGGTGGCCGATCCCACGAAGTCAGCTGTGGTTGGCATCCTGCTCGAAGCCGTCAGTGTCACGATTGAAAACAAGGTGACAGAAATTGCGGCAACGAGTGCAATGGTCTTCGACAACTTCGAGGCAATCGCGCAGAACGATCCAACCAGCCAGAGCGTCACTTGGACGCTCACGGCAAATGGCGCGCCGTGCTCGCCTGGATGCGGCACGATTTCGAACTTGACCCCATACTTTGTTTCTTATGCACCTCCGGCTACTGTTCCCACCGCGCCGGCCAATAAGCCGACCCTTACGGCAATTTCAGTAACGAATCCGACAAAGTCGGACACGGACACATTCACTATTTTTGATGGAGCAACCGCGTGCGGCACGGGCGGAAACGAAGGCATTCTCAAAGGCAACTACGCCATCATGGTGCAAGGCTGGAGCGGAAGCGGCACTGGGACGCCGATTATCTATGCAGCGAGCTTCACGGCAGATGGAACAGGCAAAATCACATCCGGGCAAGACCAATACAATCCTTACGCCAACTTTGCGTATGCCGGCGAGACTGTGCTGGCATCGGCCAGCTCTTATTCAGTAGGTCCGGACAATCGCGGCTGCCTTATCTTGACCGACAATAGGGAAAATACCTTTAACTTCCACTTCTCGCTTGGCGGCGTGACCGGAGGAATTGCATCGAAGGGAGACGTAATTTTCTTGAATCAGCAATTAGAAAGCCCGGAAAATGGAACGGGAATCCTTCGGCAGCAGGATCCAACCGCGTTTTCGCTCAGCTCTCTCGCAGGAAATTTTGCTTTCGGCGTGGACGGCTGGGATGACACCAGCGGCAGTTTGAATCACTTCGTCCTGGCTGGCTCATTCGCGCAGAGCAATGGGAATCTTTCCAGCCTGGATTTCGATGGGAATGACGGCGGTAAACTGCTTACAACCGGAGGAGTCCAGCAACTGGGAAGCTTTGGCACGATTCCCGCGATCGCCCCGCTGGATGGGCAGGCAACTACTATGCTGAGTCTGGGCGGCAACGTGGAGCAGGAATACGTTGAAGTATACGTTATCAACTCGTCAGAGTTCTTCTTTGTCTCACTTACGACTGCTGGAGCGCCTGAGTTTAGCGGGATTGCCATCGCCGCGCCAAGCTCATTTAGCGCCTCTTCCCTTTCGCCGAATTACATTTTCCATTTGACCGGAAGCGCGTCGGGAGTAACGTCGACAGGGATCGGGTTGGCGAGTCTCTCGGGAGGATTATCGGGAAGTATTACAGGAACTCTCGACGAATATACTTCCGGCACGGCAAGCACTGAGAACATATCGGGGAATTATGCTTTGGGCGCGAATTCCGGCGGACGGTTGGTGATCACAGGCGCCAGCCCGGATACGTCTCCGGTGTGCTATCTTACAACTCCACTCGACAATATCGCCGCCTTCTGCGCCAGCACAGACGCGACAGCGAGTCTCGGCATTTTTGATACGCAGCCGGCTGCGACCTATAGCAACAGCTCGCTCTCAGGGAACTTCTTCTTTGGAACCAATGAGCCGGGCGACAACACGGTTCCGGATCTTTCCGGGGTAGCGTCCATTTCCTCCGGCAATTTGACCGGCACAGAAGATTCGAGCGCCGCCGGCGGATTTACGCTTGGCACGGCGTTCAACGCGGCGCTCTCGATTCATGCAAACGGCGCCGGCACCCTGGGTGCAAATACGGTGGCGGTAACGAATGGGACGGTGCTTTTCTTCATCAACGAGGCGAATGACGCGCCGGCTGTGGTGCAGACCTTCGAGCAGTAAGCGGATCTGCGTCAATTCGCTCGAAACGGAGGCTGTCCAATCTTCGCGATAAAACTGCGAGTACATCCGTCCAAGCGTTTGTTTCGCATTTCAGAGGCGAAATTGCGTGATTCGGCGCGGGAAAAGCGGCGCTGGGCGTTTTGAGTTTTCTCCATTTTCCCGCTGTGTTACGCTTGTCGTTGAGCACATGTGGGGAGTCCCCGCGAATTGAATCCTGCTGGAAGTGAATCGACGTTCGGCGGAGCGCGCGGCGGCGCTGTGGCTGGACAACAACAAATCCGAGGGTCGATAGGCGAATGAGCGCAAGCTTTTCATGGATGATCGGCGGGCCGCAAGGAAGCGGCTTGAACGTGAGCGCGGAGATTTTCGCGAAAGCGCTGAGCCGGTCGGGTTACTACGTTTTCGGACAGATCGAATACCACTCGAACATCAAAGGAAAACACAGCGCGTACAAATTGCGGATTTCGGATGAGCCGGTTGCTTCGCACAGCGAACAGGTGCATCTGCTTTCGTCGCTGGACGAAGAAACGCTGGTTGGCGATCTCTACCACGAGTTTCCGGCGCATCGCGGGCATGTGCATGAAGTCGCCGCTGGCGGCGCGATTCTTTACGACGTGGAACAGAAAAGATTCGCGGAAACGATCGAGCGCAAAGACATTTTTCTTTGGGAGATGCCGTACGCGGAGCTTCTCGATCGCGCGCTGACGGAAGCCGGAAAGCCGGGGCAGGCACGGGCGTACCGAATCATGACCAACACGCTGGCGCTCGGCGCGTCGACGGGGGCGGTGGGATTTGATTTTGAGCCGGTCGCCACGGCCATTCGCGACAGCTTCGGCGCAAAAGCGGGTAAAGTTGCCGATCTGAATGTGAATGCGGCCCGATATGCATATGAATACGCGAAGGAAAAATTCGCGCATCAGCTGAAATTTTCGCTGCCGCCGGCTCCGGCGAAACGCGAGCAGATTCTTGTAAAAGGCACGCAGGCCGTCGGCATGGCGAAAATCAAGGCGGGCGTGGGATTGCAAACCTATTACCCGATTTCACCGGCGACGGATGAAAGCGTCTATCTCGAAGGCTATCAGAGCGAGCAAAACTTGGTTGTGCTGCAAACCGAAGACGAAGTTTCCGCGATTGATGCGGCGGTGATGGGAGCGCACGGCGGCGTGCG
>JASHYE010000089.1 GCA_030043155.1 Candidatus Acidiferrales bacterium
ATTCGCGAAGTGGCATCGGCGTGTCGGCGCGCCGACCGATCTGCGCGCATCGCACTTTCAGTCGCGTGCAGCGAAGCTAAACTTTTTATCACAGCCGCGAAAGTCGCGCAATCATGCGTACGATTCTTTGGAACAATTCACACCGCCGCGCCGCTTTTCATTCGCACCGCTCTCCGATAAAGTACCGCCTCATGCGTTCGCGCTCTTCTCCTCTTGTTGATGTTGCCGGCGTCGGAATCAACGCCACGGACACAGTCATCGAATTACCGCGCTTTCCTGAGTTTAATTCGAAGCTTGAACTTTCCTCAGTCGCCGTTTTCCCGGGCGGCCAGGTTGCCAGCGCGCTTGTCGCCTGCCGCCGCTGGGGCCTTTCTGTCAGATATGCTGGCTCCGTCGGCGATGATGCGGCGGCGGACCTGCAAGCACGCGAGTTGCGGCGCAATAAAATTGAATCGCATCTCATTCGGGTTCCTCATTGTTCTAGCCAACTTTCCTACATTCTTGTGGACTCCGGTTCCGGCGAACGCACGATCCTCTGGAAGCGCGATCCGCGCCTGACCCTTCGCCCAAAGCACCTCCGGCGCGAATGGGTAACTCGATCAAAGATTCTACTCGTTGACGGACACGATACGGCTGCGGCGGCGCAAGCAGCTCAATGGGCCCGTTTAGCACGCGTGCCCGTCGTGGCCGATGTGGACAACGTCTACCCAGGAGTTGAAGCTCTGCTTGAGAATACCGATTACCTTTTTGCGACCGGAGCATTTGTAGCCCGCTTCCTTGGAGACGATTCAACATTTCGCGAGAGCCTCTCACAATTGGCACGGCGCTTTGGATGTAAAGTCGTCGGAGTGACTCTTGGCAGGCTCGGAGCTCTTGCCTGGGACGGAGCTGTCTTTCATTACAGCCGAGGCTATTGCGTTGATGCCGTAGACACAACCGGCGCTGGCGACGTCTTCCATGCTGGAGTTGTGTATGGAATTTTGAAAGACTGGCAACTTCAGGAAATACTTGAATTCGGCTGTGCCGCTGCCGCTCTGAACTGCACCGCACGTGGCGCTCGGGGCGGAATTAAAGCGTTACCTGAAATTCAAAATTTCATGCGCACCGCGCGACGTACGAAGTCCGCAGCGCCTCCCGAGTGGATCGAGCACGCGGAACCATCGGCGAAGAGGACTTCATGATCCCCTTGAAGAATCTCCGGCCGCGGGTTCATTTCCCATATGTCACGCTTGCGCTGATCATTTCGAATTTCATCGTCTTCTTTTATCAGCTATCGCTCTCCCACCGCGCGCTCCAAGCCTTCATCACGACCTATGCCCTAATCCCGGCCCGCGCGCAGCTCGCACTAGCTGGAACGCATTTCACGCTGGCGCAGGGCTTCGTTCCTTTTTTCACGTCCATGTTTCTTCACGCTGGATGGCTTCACATCATCGGCAATATGTGGTTTCTATGGCTGTTTGGCCCTAACGTGGAAGACCGCCTCGGGCACTTTCTCTACCTCGGCTTTTATCTACTTTGCGGATTGGGTGCCGGAACTGCTCAAACGCTCTTCAGTCTGGGCTCGACAGTTCCCTCTCTCGGCGCCAGCGGAGCCATCGCCGGCGTGCTCGGCGCCTACATTATTTTTTACCCATCCTCAAAAATTTTTACTCTAGTGACGCTTTTCTTTTGGTGGTTCTTCGCGCGACTGCCCGCTGTGCTTTTCATTGGGCTGTGGTTCCTGGTGCAATTCCTCAGCGGAGTCAGTTCGCTCGGCAGTGCGGCCGCAGGCGGCGTGGCGTGGTGGGCCCACGTAGGTGGGTTTCTGCTGGGAATGCTGCTGGTTTCGGGAATGCGCCGCAAGCAGCCTTACGATTCGTACAACTATTCCTAGGTCTTTTCTTAAGCGGGGGCGCCCACAGAACCACGCTTTGAAATGCGCTCCACGAGCCAGTCGCCGACTTCGCGCGTGCCCATGTCGCCGTTGAGATCCGCCGTGGTTTTTCCCTCGCGCACAGCCGCGCGGACCGCATCGCGAATCAATTCCGCTTCCTTCTCCAGACCCAAATGCTCCAGCATCATCGCACCGGCAAGCGCCGAACCCATAGGGTTTGCCAGATCCTTTCCAGCAATATTTGGAGCAGAGCCGTGCACCGGCTCAAACAGCGAGACCTTGCCGGGATATATATTCCCCGAAGGCGCGAGACCCAGCCCGCCCGAAAGTTGCGCGCCCAAATCGCTCGCGATATCGCCGAACAAATTGCATGTGACAATCACGTCAAACTGCGAAGGATCGCGCACCATCTCCATCATCAACGTATCGACGAACAGGTGCCGCGTTTCGATGTCCTTATATTCTTCACGCAATTCCTTCCAGACGCGCTGCCACAGGCCGTGTCCAAAGGTCATCGCGTTCGACTTGTCGCTCATGCACACGCGCCTCAATCCCTTACGCCGCGCATATTCGAGGGCGTACCGGCAGATCCGTTCCACGCCCTTGCGCGTATTCACATCCTCCTGCACCGCTACTTCGTCGGTTGTGCCCAATTTGAAGTTCCCGCCCACGCCCGCGTATGCGCCTTCGGTATTTTCCCGGAATACCATGAAATTGACGTCTCGCTCAGCGCGATCGCGGAGCGGCGTCAGGCGGCGGTCGAAGAGAACGCATGGCCGCGCGTTCACGTACAAGTCCAGCTTGAAGCGCAGACCCAGCAGAATATCGGCGGCGTGTTGATTCGATGGAACGCGCGGGTCTCCGACGGCGCCAAAAAGAATCGCATCAAAATCGCGCTGGAACGTCTGAATCGCATCGGCAGGCAAGGTGGTGCCGTCTTTCAAATAGCGATCCGCGCCCCAATCGAAATGCGTGAACGCGAGTTTCTGACCCGTCAAGGCGCATGCTGCTTCCAGCGCTTTCACGCCTTCGGGAGTTACTTCTTTTCCGATTCCGTCACCTGGAATTACTGCAATGCGTTTCGATTCCGGCATATCACCACCTGAAGTAAAACTTTAAGCCTCGCTGCCCTATGTATGGGAAGCGAAGTTTAGCATGGCCCAGTCTTCTGCTCACGCGCCAGCCGCTTCCACCGGAACGGCTTCGCTTCCTGGCCCGAACTCTGCCAGATACACGCCCGCCAAAATCAGCCCGCCGCCAATGAGCAGCGCCAGCGTAGGGCTGTCTCCGAGGATCAGCACAGCCAGCAGCGCCGCGATGGGCGTCTCGAGATACGTAAAGACTGCGAGCCGCGAAGCGGGCAGATGAGCCAGCGCCCAGAAAAAGACGAGGTACGCGCCAATCGACGAAACCAGCACGGTATACGCTAACCCGAACCATCCCGCCGTGCCTACCGCAGTCCAATCCAGCCGCGCAGCTTCGCGTACCGTCAGCGGAAGCAGAAAGATCGCGCCTGCCAAGTTGCAGAATGTGTTCATGGAAATGGTGTCGTATTGCCGCGCGACTCTCTTGGCCAAAACGGTGTAGAGGGCGAAACCGCAAGTCCCGCCCAAGGCGATTAGGTCGCCAATCCACGTGCCTGCGTGACGATGGAGTTCGTCTCCCGCAACGAGGATTGCTACTCCTGCAAAGCATGTCGCCATACCGGTAATTTTCGCGCGAGTGATTTTCTCCAGCTTATAGGCCCGTGCGAGCAGGAGCACCAGAATCGGCCCGCTCGCCACAATCAAAGCCGAGTGCGCGGCGGTTGTGTAATTAAGCCCTACAATGAACAGTCCACGATTAATCGCTACTCCCCAAAAACCCAGCACGGCGAAGATCCACAAATCCTTGCGGTTCAACCGTGAACGACGCGGCCGCGCAAAATAGATCGGTACCATCAACAGGCCTGAAAGCTCGATGCGAAACGAAGTCATTGCGAAGGGGTTGATGTAATGCAGCGTGATTTTGGCGATGATGAAGTTAAAGGACCACCCGAGGACCGTGAGCAAAACCAGCGTATACAGCAGCACAGGATGGCGCGGCCGTTCCACTCTTTAAGCGAGCACCTCGCTTCGCACTGTCACTTTGTCGATGCGTTGAAGTATTGGTTCATATCCGATTCCCGGTCCGCTGGGCACACGAATCGTGCCTTTAGGTGTTACTTGAATTTCCGGCTCGACGATATCCTGAGCCCAGTAACGCTTGCTCGCCGCGACATCTCCCGGAAGCGTGAAATTCTCAAGCGTTGAAAGCGCGATGTTGTGCGCCCGGCCAATACCGGTTTCAAGCATTCCTCCACACCACATCGGAATGGCGCTCTTCTGGCAGAGATCGTGAATGCGGCGCATGGGCGCGTGGCCGCCGACTCGGCCCATTTTCATATTGATGATCTTGCAGGCGCCGGTCTCGATTGCCGCAACGGCATGTTCGTACTCGTGGATGCACTCGTCCAGGCAGATCGGGGTCTTGAGCTGCTTTTGCAGTTTGACGTGGCTGTAGATATCGTCCCATCCGAGCGGCTGCTCAATCATCATCAGCCCAAATTCGTCGAGTTTCTTCAGAAGCGGAGCATCGGCCAGCGTGTATGCTGAGTTCGCGTCGGCCATTAACCGGATATGGGGCCAGCGCTTTCGCAGCACTTCGATTTTGTCGATGTCATTTCCCGGCTTGATCTTGATTTTGATTCGCTGGTAACCGGCAGCCAATTCTTTTTCGACAGCGGCAATCAAGTCCTCGGACGTCGGCTGAATTCCGATGGAAACGCCGCTGGCAATCTCCTCGCGACATCCGCCCAGCAATTTCCATAGCGGAATCTTTTTCTGCTTGGCTTCAGCATCCCAAACTGCCGATTCCAGCGTCGCCTTCGCCATATTGTGGCCACGCGTATGCGAAAGCATCGCGAAAACTTCGCTCGCAGAACCGAATTCCCTGCTCCGTAAATCGGGCCAGAGAAAATCGCGCGTAATGGTCCAGGCTGTGTCGATGTTTTCCGGGGAGTAGTAGGGCTTCTCGTCCGCAACGCACTCTCCCCAGCCTGTGACGCCGTCCACTTTCACTTCTGCCAGCATAATGCGCCGCTCCGTCGTCGTTCCGAAACTCGTTTCGAAACGCATCGCCAGCGGCATGCGAATTTCCCTCAGAACTACTTTCTCAACACGCATGAATGATCCCCGACCCTTCCACCCTAGCTTGTCGCAATTTGTGCAGCGACTTGCTTCTCTTCTTCTAGAATATAGCTGGCCTCTTTTGGACCGATTTCCAGGCCTGTAACGATGAAGCCATCCTTCATGTATTTCATGAACTT
>JASHYE010000090.1 GCA_030043155.1 Candidatus Acidiferrales bacterium
AACTCATCATCGCGGATGATTGCTCCACCGATGATTCTGTCGCCGTCATCGAACGCTGGCTGAGTGAAAAGAAAATCCAATGTACCTTCGTTCGCCACGAGAAAAACCAAGGTGTTTGCAAAACGCTCAACGAGGCTCTTAGCCACGCCAGCGGCAAATACATCTCCATGATTGCTTCTGATGACCTTTGGCTTCCCGACAAAATCGAAAGCCAAGTTGCCATCATGGAATCGCAACCAGAATCCGTCGGCGTCCTCTACAGCGATACATTCCTAATGGATGAAAATGGACGAGACCTTCCCAAAACTTTCCACGAGAGATGGAACCTACCCGAGAACTCCCAAGGCCAGGTGCTTGACGCCCTGCTGAAAAATAATTTCATTCCAGGCCTTACAGCATTTATTCGGCGTGATTGCTACCGCACGGTGGGCCGCTATGACGAAGACTTGCCATGGGAGGACTGGGACATGTGGCTGCGCATCGCACGGCACTACACATTCGCTTATTCCGCGCAGCCGTCCGCAAAATATAGGATTCATCCGAGCTCGGTCTCGCGCAGGACGCGCACAATGTTGACTGGAACCATTCTGCTTCTCTCGAAGCAAGTTGGCCTCGGCCTCAACGAGGAGCAGCAGGCGATTGTTCGCTGTAGTCTCGCTGCCTACACTGAATCTTTTGAAACCCTTAATCTGCAGGAAGCCAACCTCACCCGACTGCATGGCGACCGTGCGGCCACGCGCGCGCACTTGATCGCCTTTATTCGGTCTGGAGGGCTTCGCCATCTTCGTCGCCATTTTCTTTCAAGTGTGTCGCTCTCGATGTACGTGCTCTTTGGAATTAGACGCCTTCGTTGGTGGAAAGATTTCGACTTCGAGCGGTCGATCCCGCCTGCGGATTCTCTCGGTGCAACGAAATCACGGGGACGGGAATGAAAATACCTGTTCCTTATGGCCAACGGGGGCGTTCGCTGACGGCTCGACGACAACGCGGATCTCTCGAAAATGTGCCCGCCTGAAATCATGTGTTGGTGATATTGGTGAGGGGCTGCGCCCTATCACGCCGAAAAGTTGACGTGCTCGTTGCCTTCGCCTATACTAATTTTCGGTGTGGGTTTGGCCGGTGGTCTCCTGCCCTTCTTCCTGAAAATTTCCTGAAGAGGCTAGCAGCGCGAGCGCCGCGCTTTGTTGCCGCATATTTAATTCACGATACTTTCCAAAATTGGATATCCGATGACCGAAGCAGCAGCCACTTGCCGCCGAGAGATTGACCTCGAGATTCCGGCGGAAAATGTACAGAAAACGACCGAGAAAATCGCGAAGGACCTCGCGCGTGTGGCGCGTATCCCCGGTTTTCGCCCCGGCAAAGCGCCGGTGACGCTGATTCGCCGGCGGTTCGCGGAAGAAATTAAAGGCGAGGTGCTGGAGTCGCTGGCGCCGGAATATCTTCAGCAAGCGCTGACGGAGAAAAAGCTGAATCCCATCACGCGGCCGCAAATTGACAATGTCGATTTCACGGAAGCCGGCCCGCTGAAGTTCCGCGCCAGCTTCGAAGTGCTGCCGGAATTCGATCTGGGCGATTACAAGAATTTGACAATCGAAGTGGAAGCCATCGACGTCGGCGACGCGGAAATTGACAAGACGCTCGAAGAAATGCGCCAGCGCGGCGCAAGCTATGTTCCCGTCGAGGGTCGCCCCGCGCAGGATGGCGATTATGTTCAGGCGAAACTGATAGGCACTCCAGCGGGCGGCGGCGATCCGATTCGCAATGACAACGTGACCTGCCACATCGGCGCGGAAGAAACACTGCCCGCGTTCAGCGAGAACCTGCGTGGCGCTTCGCCGGGGGAAACCCGACGATTTGAAACAAAATATCCAGACGATTACCCGGACGCAAAATTGAAGGGCAAGAGTTACAACTTCGCGGTCGAGGTGCGCTCGATCAAAGAGAGAAAGTTGCCGGAGCTGACCGATGAATTTGTGAAGGATCTGGGCGAAGGCGCGGGGGGCGCGACGACCCTCGCGGAGCTGCGCGAAAAAATCCGCGAGCGGCTAACCGCGGCGCGTGACGAACAGCAGCATGCGCAGGCCAACGAAAAAACCCTGGAAGAGCTGGTGAAGCGCCACGACTTCCCTGTTCCGGAGGCGCTGATTGAGCATCAGATGGACATCCGGCTCGAACGCGTAGTTCGTTCGCTCGCCCTGCAGGGAGTGGACCCGCGCGCGGTGAATGTGGACTGGGTTTCCATTCGCCAGCGGCAGCATGATCGCGCTGAACGCGATGTGAAGGCCGAAATTCTGCTGGATCGCATCGCGGACGCGGAAAAAATCGACGCGACTGACGAAGATGTGGAAAAAGAGATCGCAAATTTGGCGGAGAGGAGTGGCGAATCCGCAGCAGCAATTCGCGCGCGCTTGACAAAGGAAGACGCGCTCGATAGGATGAAATCGAAGTTGCGTAGCGACAAAGCAGTTGATTGGCTTTACCGCACGGCTCAAATTCAAACCATCGCTAAACGTGAGAAATAATTCCTGGTACGGGTCTTCAGCGCGCCGGAAGGCTTCCAATGAGAGATAAGGACGCTCCTATTCCGTATTCCACGACGCTCGTGCCCATGGTGGTCGAACAGACCAACCGCGGCGAGCGCGCCTACGATATTTATTCGCGGCTGCTGAAGGACCACATCATCTTCATTGGCACGCCGATTGACGACCATGTGGCCAATCTGGTCACCGCGCAACTTTTGTTTCTCGCGGCGGAGGATCCGGAGCACGATATTTCTCTCTATATCAATTCGCCGGGCGGGGTGATTACGGCCGGAATGGCGATTTACGACACGATGCAGTTCGTGCGGCCGGACGTGGTGACCTATTGCGTGGGCCAGGCGGCTTCGATTGCCGCTGTGCTGCTCATGGCAGGCACGCCGAAGAAGCGCTATACGCTGCCCAATTCGCGAATTCTGATTCATCAGCCCTGGCTGAGCGGACTTTCCGGCCAGGCCACCGATATCGATATTCACGCCAAAGAAATCCTGCGCACGCGCGCCGGATTGAACAAGCTCATTGCTCACCACACGGGGCAGTCCGTAGATAAAATTGAAAGAGATGTCGAACGCGATTTCATCATGTCGGCGGAACAGGCGAAGGAATACGGCATCGTCGATGAGATCATCTCGAAAAGCCGCTGATCGCGTTCCAAAAGGTTAGTAGCTAAAGCGATGAGCTTGCGCCCAGCGTTGGCGGACTATCGTAAAATAATGTGCAGAATTCAGGCATGCGTGCCCAGGCACGCCGCACCGGAACGGAGGGGTGAAAGCCGGTGAAACGATTCAGCTCAGAGGAAACGCTGCACTGCTCCTTTTGCCACAAGACGCAGGAGCAGGTCGAAAAACTGATCAGCTCACCTTCGGAGTATCCGCGCTCTTACATTTGCAACGAGTGCGTCAGCGTATGCCAGCAGATTCTGGAAGAGGAAAAGCGCGAGCAAACCAGTCCGGTCAGCAAGCGTTTGCCGCGTCCACCGGAGATCAAATCGTTTCTCGATGGCTATGTGATTGGACAGGACAAAACGAAAAAGAAACTGGCCGTCGCAGTCTACAATCACTACAAGCGCATCTTCCTGAACCGCACGCCGAGCGATGTTGAGCTGACCAAGTCCAATATTTTGCTGATCGGTCCCACGGGAACGGGGAAAACGCTCCTTGCGCAAACGCTCTCGCGCATGCTTGAGGTTCCCTTCGCCATTGTTGACGCAACCACGCTCACTGAAGCGGGCTACGTCGGCGAGGACGTGGAAAACATCATCCTGAAGCTTCTGCAAGCCGCCGATGGCGACGTGCAAAAGGCGCAGCAAGGCATTATTTATATCGACGAGATCGACAAAATTTCCAAGAAGGACGAAAATCCGTCGATTACACGCGACGTCTCCGGCGAAGGCGTGCAGCAGGCGCTGCTGAAAATTCTGGAGGGCACCACAGCGAATGTTCCGCCGCAGGGAGGCCGCAAGCACCCGCATCAGGAATTTACGCCCGTCGACACCACAAACATTCTTTTCATTTGCGGCGGCGCCTTCGTGGGTCTGGAGAAAATTATCGAGCGCCGCGTGGGACAGAAGTCGCTCGGCTTTCATGCGGATGCCGCGCCAGTGACGCCGTCGCGCCGCAACATTGAAATGCTCGAGCAGGCGCAGCCAACGGACCTGATCCGCTACGGCCTGATTCCGGAATTTGTTGGGCGTTTGCCTGTGGTCGGCGTGCTGAGCGATCTGGATAAGTCCGCGCTGATTCGCATTCTGCAGGAACCGAAGAACGCGCTGATTCGTCAATATCAAAAACTGTTCGAGTTTGAAAATGTCCGCCTTAAATTCACCGACGACGCTCTGGAAACCGTGGCGGAACTCGCACTGCAGCGCAAAGTGGGCGCGCGCGGCCTGCGGATGATTTTGGAAGACCTGATGCTTGACCTGATGTACCACCTCCCCTCTCAGCGCAAGATGCGCGACTTCATCGTGAACGCGGAAATGGTCAAGAGCCGGGAAATCAACTGGAGCCTGCTCGAGAAAGCCGGATAACCGCGACGGGGAGAATCACCAATTTATGTTTAACCGGGAAAAGCCAGAATTGAAGCGTGTGCCGATGATGCCGGTGCGGGAGATCGTCATTTTCCCGCAGATGATGAATCCGTTCATCGTTGGACGCGAAGCGTCCGTGCGCGCCCTTGAAGAAGCGCTCGCCGGCGAAAAGAAGATTTTTCTCGCGACGCAGCACGACGCTTCGGTCGATGACCCGCGTCCGGATGAAATCTATCAGGTCGGCACGCTCGCAAATATCGTCCAGAGCGTGAAGCTGCCCGATGGCAATATCAAAGTGCTGGTCGAAGGTTCTGAGCGCGCCAAAGTCGTGCAGATTTCGAACGACGAAGGCTTTTTCCGCGCGACCATTCGTTTGATTCCCATAAAAACCGAGCCGAGCCCGCAGCTCGAGCAGGCCGCCAGCCGCGTCACAGGCCTTTTCGAGCAGTACGTCAAGCTTTCGCAGTCGCTCAATTATGAAACCGTGATCTCCGCCGTGCGCGTTGACGACCCCGCGAAGCTCGCCGACGCGATCGCATCGAACTTGCAAATTCCGGTGGAAGAGAAGCAGGAACTGCTCGAAATTTTCGATCCGCTTGAGCGGCTGAACCGCATCGGCGAAATTCTCGAATCGGAAACGGAAAAGCTCAACGTGGATCGCAGCATCAATACGCGCGTGAAGCGGCAAATGGAGCGTGCGCAAAAAGAGTATTACCTCAACGAAAAAATGAAGGCCATTCAGAAGGAGCTCGGCCGCGGCGAAGCCGGCGAACTCGATCAGCTCAAAAAGAAAATCGAAACTTCCGGCATGCCCAAGGAAGTCCAGGACAAGGCCCTGCAAGAGCTCAAGCGGCTCGAGATGATGCCGCCGATGTCCGCCGAATCCACAGTTTCCCGGAATTATCTCGACTGGATGCTTGCGGTGCCGTGGAAAAAGCGCTCGCGCGAAATTCGCGACATCAAGCGCGCCGAAGAAATCCTGAATGAAGACCATTACGGGCTGGAAAAGATCAAGGAACGGATCATCGAATTTCTCGCTGTGCGCCAGCTTGTGAAAAATCCAAAAGGCTCGATTCTATGTTTTGTCGGGCCCCCGGGAGTTGGCAAAACCTCGCTGGCCATGTCGATCGGCAAAGCCACGGGACGCAAGTTTGTCCGCGTTTCCCTCGGCGGCGTCCGCGACGAGGCGGAAATTCGCGGCCATCGCCGCACTTACATCGGCGCTCTTCCCGGCCAGATCCTTCAGATGATGCGCAAGGCTGGCACGGTGAATCCTGTTTTCGTTCTCGACGAAGTGGACAAGATGTCCACGGACTTTCGCGGCGATCCATCGGCCGCGCTGATGGAAGTCCTCGATCCGGAACTGAACCACGCCTTTACCGATCATTATCTGGATGTCGAATATGACCTCTCGAAAGTAATGTTCGTTTGCACGGCAAACGTCCTTCACACCATTCCGCAGCCTTTGCTTGACCGCATGGAAGTGTTGCGCTTGCCCGGTTATACCGAGCAGGAGAAGCTGGAGATTGCGCGGCGTTTCCTTGCGCCGAAGCAGCGCGAAGCAAATGGCATCACTGAGCAGAATTTAATTTTCACCGAAGAAGGAATCCTGCATCTCATTCGGCACTACACGCATGAAGCTGGCGTGCGCAGCCTGGAGCGCGAAATCGCCAATATTTGCCGCAAGGTCGCGCGCAAGCTTGTCACCGATAAATCGCTGCCGAAAGTGGAGATCACTCCGGCGAACGTTTCCGATTATCTCGGCATTCTCAAATTCCGCGACGTTTGGGCGGAAAAGAAAAATGAAGTTGGCCTCGCCGTTGGTCTGGCGTGGACGGAAGTCGGCGGGCAAGTCCTCAGCACGGAAGCAACGCTGATGCAGGGCAAAGGCCGCCTCACGCTCACCGGCAAGCTGGGCGACGTGATGCAGGAATCGGCGCAGGCCGCCATGAGCTACGTTCGTTCGCGCAGCCATCTCTTTGGACTGCCGAAGGATTTTTACCGCCATCTCGATATTCACGTCCACGTGCCCGAAGGCGCGATCCCGAAAGACGGTCCCTCGGCGGGAATCACGCTGTGCACTTCCATCGCCAGCGCGCTGACGCGCATTCCCGTCCGCTGCGATCTGGCCATGACCGGCGAAATCACTCTCCGCGGCAAAGTGCTGCCCATCGGCGGCGTCAAGGAGAAATTGCTCGCCGCGCATCGTCTCGGCTTGCGTACGGTCATCCTTCCGCGCGATAATGAAAAGGACCTCGCGGACGTGCCGCCTGAAATTCAATCGCAGATGTCGGTGAAATTGGTCGAGACTATGGACGAGGTGTTGCTCCTGGCCCTTGAACGGCCCCTGGAAACACCGAGCGTCCCGGCGCCCGAAGTCGCGCCCTCTTACGACACCGCTGCGCCGCAGGATAATGAATTCACGAATTAGCGCCGCTATTTAAATGCGCCACCAAGAGTTTCAAGCCGGAGGGGGAAGTATCCGGCCGCTGTAGCAATCGGTCACCCGCCCGAGGAAGCACCCGAACGCATCCGCGCCGGAGAAGCCTCAGGTTGAGAAGTTTGCTGTTTTGAGAAATCCAAGAATAAAAGTGTTTCACAAAATCCAAAAATAAATTTGAAGGGCAGAATTCAATGAGCGTAAGTCTTGCAGAACTGAAAGACCGCAACATCACCGACCTGGCGAAAATCGCCAAGGAACTCAACATCCCCGGAGCCGGCGGGATGCGCAAGCAGGAGTTGATCTTCCAGATCCTCCGCGCGCAGACCGAAAAGAACGGCCTGATCTTCTCCGAGGGCGTGCTTGAATGCCTCCCCGACGGCTTCGGCTTCCTCCGCGCACCGGAATACAACTATCTCCCCGGCCCCGACGATATCTACGTCTCACCGTCGCAAATCCGCAAATTCGACCTGCGCACCGGCGACACAGTTTCCGGCCAAGTCCGCCCGCCCAAAGATGGCGAGCGCTACTTCGCGCTGATCAAAGTGGAAGCCGTCAATTTCGAAGATCCGGAAGTTGCGCGCAACAAAATCTTTTTCGATAACCTGACGCCGCTCTACCCGCAGGAACGCATCCGCCTAGAAACGACCAAGGAAAATCTCACGGGCCGCGTTCTCGACATGCTCTGCCCCATCGGCAA
>JASHYE010000091.1 GCA_030043155.1 Candidatus Acidiferrales bacterium
GATATGCCGCAACCACGATCGCGGCCCAAATCGACGCGCTTGCTACAACCAGTCCGGCGGCAAGAATCACGCTTCCAAAATAAAGAGGGTTTCGCGTGTATGCGTAAGGCCCGCCAACCGCAAGGGCCTGGTGTTTTCGTAAATGCCCGGCAGCCCAGGCTCGAATGATCAGTCCCAGCACGCCTATTCCGGCCCCGGTGATCAGCGATTGGGCCGTGGGACGCGCCAGCGCAAGGTAGACAAGCGCGACGGGATAGCCGATGCGCACGCGCCAGCGAATCCAAAAATTTGTCGCCTCCGCCACTATGCCGTCCTCAGTCTTCGCTCAACAGCATCGAGCACATCCTCAACGCTAATGGCCAGCATCGCCGGAGACACAACCTCGTTATGACGATATGTGGTTTGTTCGGGCCGCGCTTTCCGCACCACGATATCGCCAGCCGAGAAAGGGCCATTTCGCGCCGGATCAGTCGGCCCATAGAGTCCCACCACCGGAGTGCCCAGCGCCGACGCGAGGTGCAGCGGGCCCGTATCGCCCGCCACCATCAGATTGGCACCGCGCAGAAGCGCAATCAGCTGCTTCAGATTGAACATTTCGACAATTGGCGCCGGGTCGCCAGCGCTCAGACGAACCCTTTCCGTCAATTGCTCTTCGCCGGGTCCAAAGCTCACGATCCCTTGCCATCCGTATTTTTTCGCAAGCTCCCGATGCAGCTCTCCGTAGCGCTCCGCGGGCCAGCATTTCGCTCCCCATCCGCCGCCTGGAGAAAGCACGAAATACTTCTCAACATTTTTCGCCGCCAAAATCCGTTTCACTTCTTCCGTTTCTTCAGCTAGTCCCGGAAGGGGAAAGCGAATTTGACCTCCGCGTACCCCTGTCGCCTTCGCAAGCTCCAGGTTGTGCTCAATTTTGTGCGCACCATGCGGATGAATCGTTGTGGTATAGAGAAGCGCCGCTCCACTTTCCCGCGAATACTGCGAATCAAATCCGAATCGCTTTGGCGCGCCAGAAAACCATCCAAGAATCGCCGAGCGATAAAGCGATTGGAAATCGATCGCAATCGTGTAGTTTGCGGCTCTCAATCGGCGCACACACTCAAGTACATTTCGCCATGAGCCGCGATTGATTGTGACCACATGATCGATGCAGGGATTTTCGTCGAGGACTGGAGCCCACTTCTCGTCCACCAGCCAGTCAATCCTGGCCCGGGGAAACGCTTCCCGGAGAGCGCAAACTGCGGGAAGGGTATGAACAATATCTCCAAGGGCTCCCATGCGAAGGATGAGAAAACGCTGGTCATCCATTCCGGGCATTCCGGGCATTTCCGGCATTTCGGGTGTTTTGGGGATGGCGAATCTGTTCGATAAGGTCTCGGGTCGAATGTCTCTTTTCGTCACCTACAATGGCGATGCGGATACCCAGCCGCTCCGATTCATCCCGCTCGGGCACGCTCTCGAGCGTGTAATCCGTTCCTTTCACATGAACATCCGGATGCAATTCACGTAATAGCGGGCGAACATCGACTTCGTCAAAAATCACGACAAAATCCACCGCCTTGAGCGCAGCAACCAATTCGGCGCGATCCGATTGCACCAAAATCGGCCGTCCCCGCGCCTTCAGCCTTCGCACGCTCGAATCCGAGTTGATCGCTACCACGAGCAAATCACCCTCGTTGCGCGCCGCTTCCAAATATCTTACGTGCCCCGCGTGCAAAACATCGAAGCATCCATTCGCCAGAACTACGGTTTTCCCCGCCTTGCGCGCGTCACCAAGCCGCCTCGCAAGGCTCGCTCGATCCAGAATCTTCGTCCGCGTGTTCACCGCGCACCACTGGCTTCATTGCGAATCGCTGCTTCGATCTCCGCGCGCGAAACTGTCGCCGTGCCTCGTTTCATCACGACAATTCCGCCGCCATAGTTTGCCAAATGCGCCGCCTCAACAAACGAAGCGTCCGCAGCCAAGGCCAGCGTAAAGATGGCAATCACCGTGTCTCCTGCGCCGGTCACGTCCACAGCATCATCAGCGCCATAAATTGGGATTTTATAGAGAGGTTTCCCTCGTTCAAACAGAACCATTCCGTCTTTGCCGCGAGTCACGAGGAGCGCCTGCAATTTCATCGCACGCAGTGTGCGAATCCCGAATTGCTCGAGCCGCTTCTCATCTTTGCCGATGCGCACGCCATACAGAGCCTCCAGCTCCGGCTCGTTTGGCGTGGCCGCTGTGAACGCCTGACCTCGATAATCCAGCAGCCGATAACGCGAATCGAGCGTCGCGAATCTAGCTTTGATTCCTTTCAAAAGTTCGGGCGTCACTGAGCCCGCATGATAATCCGAGATGAGCGTGCCGTCGCATTTCGCAACGCATCGAAGGATTTTCTTGCGGAGCTTTGCCTGCGCGCCCTTCGGCAGCGCCCCTCCTCCTTCGCGATCCACTCTCAAAACTTGCTGTCTTCCGGTGTGCGACCATCGCGCGACAAATCGCGTTTTTGTTGTCGTGCTTGCCCCGCGCACTCGCAATATTCCGGAAACATCCACTCCTTTGGCGCGAAAGTGCCCGATCAGCGCATCCGCGGCTGCGTCATCTCCAACGGCGCCTGCTGGCAAAACGCGCGCGCCGAGGGCAATCAGATTATTCGCTGCATTTGCGGCGCCTCCCGGAAAAAACTCTGTCGCCTGATGACGCAAGATAAGCACTGGAGCCTCGCGCGAAATACGCGAAATTTCCCCGGTGACGTACTCATCCGCAATGAAATCCCCGATTACCGCAATCGTCTGCCGGGGAAAAGAAGCGGTGATTTCCAACAGGCGCGAGAGGTCTACCGCGCCGCGTCGTTGCTCTGCTGACTTGCTTCTCATTGCTGCGCCTTTGCTGCGCTGCAAATCAAATCCACGGCCTCTTCGAGATTCTCAACTACATGATCGGGCTGCCGCGGCCATTTATGCCTGTTCCACTCGTACTCTCCGCGGCCATACCCTGAGAGCACCAGAATCCCACGGCATCCGACCGCATGCGCCATGGAAATATCGTCGTAGCGGTCACTTACAAGCACCGAACGTTTGAGATCGAGATTGTGCTCCCCGGCGGCCTTTTTCACCATTCCCGGCAGCGGCTTACGGCAGTCGCAGTTGTGATCCCGGATGTGCGGGCAATAATAAATTCCATCAACATGCGCGCCTGCCTCCGCCAGTTGCTTCTCCATTTTCTTGTGAATTTCATGAATCAGCGATTCCGGGAAAAATCCGCGCGCCGCACCGGACTGATTCGTGACCACAATCACCGCGAATCCAGCATCGTTCAGACGGCGAATCGCCGCGCCGGCGTACGGAAAAATTGAGAAACGGCTAAGATGATTCGCATAACCCATTTCTTCTGAAATTGTTCCATCGCGATCGAGGAACACTGCTGGTCTCTTGGCGCGATCAGGCATACTTCTCCTGCTGCAGCCACCGCGCCGCCGCATCTCTCACATCCTTCACCGGAACCCGCTCCATGCATCGATGGTCAATCGGACATTCGCGCAGAAAACACGGGCTGCACGCCACTTTGTGCTGAATGATGGCCCGATGTGCCGTCATGGGAGCCGTCCCCTCCGGATCCGTGGACCCAAACACTGCCACCACAGGCACACCGACAGCAGCCGCAACATGCATCGCACCTGAATCATTTCCGACAAAGAGATGACACCGCGCAAAAAGCGCGGGAAGCTCGCTCATCGAAGTCTGCCCCGCGAGACTCACAGCCCGATGGCGCATGCTCTTCGTGATTTGGCGGCAGATATCAATTTCCGAATTCGAGCCGAAAAGTACCACATCCGCGCCAAAATCATCAACGAGCCCATCGGCCACAGCAGCGAATCTCTCAGCAGGCCAGCACTTCGCCGAACCGTAAGCTGCGCCTGGCGCAACCGCGACCCGCTTCTTTCCCGCGAGCAGCCCTGCATCGCGCAAACGCGTCTCTGCAGCTTGAGAAGCCTCGGTGCTCAGTCGAAGCGAGATCTCTTCAAACTTTGGAATGCTCTCCAGCCATCCTGCGCGCTGCAGTAAAACAAGGTAGTAATAAGCTTCATGCGCTGCAATTTCGCCCGGCTTCGGCACAGCGATCGCCTTAGTTAACAAAATGCTTCGCCCATTCCGCGCGTACCCGATACGCTGCGGAATTTTCGCTCGCCACACCAGCCAAGCGGCCGAGAACGCGTTCTGCAACAAGACCGCGCAGTCGAATTTTTCTTCGCGCAAGCTTTCCGCCGCCCGCTCAATCCCAATCGGATTTCCCGAACGCGCCGTAAGCGCAATAACGCGATCCGCAAAATCCTGCCCACCGTACATTGCCGCGACCCATGGGCGCGCCAAAATTGTAATCTCAGCTTCCGGCCATCGCTGACGAATCGCTTGCAGTGCAGGAATCGACATGATTGCATCGCCGATCCAGTTTGTGGCGCGAACAAGAATCTTCATCTTCTTAGCTCGTCCCTCTTGCCTTCAATCCGCTTCAAGATACATTGCCGCAAGCCGTCTTCATCATCGAATTGCATTCCGATGCGGCAGAAATACAGCGGCAGACCGATAGCTGCACCCGCAGGTAAATCATAAATATCTTTTTCAGTGCAAATCAGCGAATCTGCGCCTGCCTTACGCGCAGCCGTCTCCAGAGAGATGAGATCCTGCGCCGAGTACCAGTGATGGTCACGAAAAGTCCTGTGGCCCGCAACTTCAATGCGCCATCTCTTAAGATCAGCCAAAAACCCCAAAGGGTTGCCGATCCCGCAGAATGCGAAAAACCTGTGCTTATCCGCGTCAGGTTTCTCTGCGTCCGTGCTGCCCCATAATTTCAGATCCTGCAACTTTGTTTGCGAATAGAAAATGGACGCAGGTGTGTATCGGCGAATTATGGCTTCAATGGCTGGAGCGCGCTCACCGAGCCGGTGAATTACGACAATGTCTGCCCGTCGCAATCCTGAAAGAGGCTCACGCAGTCTGCCCGTCGGCAGAACGTGCCCACCGCCGAATGCCTGCATGCCATCAATCATTACGATGTCCACATCGCGCGCAAGCTGCAGGTGCTGAAATCCATCGTCCAATACAAAACAGTGGACGCCGCGCGTTTCGAGCTGCTGCCCTGCGCGAAAGCGATTTGCGTCGATTCCATACTCGGTGTTTGTGCCAAGCCTTCTACGAACCAGCTCCATCTCATCGTTGAACCTCGGCACGGCTTCATTATCTGTACTTGCACGATTCTGCGGCAGCGGCCTGTACCCCCGTGAAAGAATCCCCACCTTCTCGCCATTTTGTACAAATCGCTGCGCCAGCCAGATGACCATCGGCGTTTTTCCTGTCCCGCCGGTCGTGAGGTTTCCAACGCTCACCACAATGCCGTTCAAGTGTTTCTGCCGGAGTATCCCTGCCCGATAGCCCCCTGACCGAATTCGCGCTCCTGCGCCGTAAAGAATCGACGCCGGCCACAGCACCGACCGAGCGAATTTCACGCGTTGCCCCGCTGCTGATCGAGTACTGCAACGATTCGCTCGATCGATCGTGCCGTGGCGCCGCGATTCGATTCCACGAGCGTGCGTGCCTTCTGTCCCATGTGCCCGCTTGTCACCGAATCGTTAATCAATTCCGCCCAAGCTTCACCGAGTTTTTGGCCGCTGGCTACCTGGATCGCAGCTCGGGCGCTCGAAAACCGTGCAGCTATTTCGCGAAAATTCTGCA
>JASHYE010000092.1 GCA_030043155.1 Candidatus Acidiferrales bacterium
GTATCCGGATTGAAACCGACGCAAAGAATGACTGCATCAGCGGTGGAAAGCAAAGGTTCCATTTTTGGATCGAGGGTTCCTCTTGCGGCGAGCGGCGCGTACAAGACTTTTATATCGGAGGCCACATGTTCATCTGGTCCGGCGTGGGCAAGTGTGTTGGATGGATTCACGGTCTGCGACAAGTAATTGCTGACGCCTTCGAGATAGCTGACTTGACTGAAAGGTATCGTTTGGGAACTGCCACCACCGCCGACGACTGCGGGATAAGCATCCGGGCCGAGTACAGCGATCGTCTTTAGTTTCCTTGGCTCGAGCGGCAGGAGATTGCCGTCATTCTTCAGTAGAACCATGCTCTCGCGCGCTTCCTCGCGTGCGATTTCGCGGCCCCGCTGATCGTAAAGAGGGATGCTGGGATCGGTTTGGTCGCGATCAAAGAAGCCAAATTGAATGGCTTTGCGCAGGATGCGTCGGACTTTGTCGTCGATAGTGGCGACTGACACTCTGCCTTGCTGGATGGCGGGGAGAAGATTCGCGGGCGTCATGTATATTGCGGAAGGCATTTCCAAATCAAGCCCGGCGTTTGCGGCGGCGACTCCGTCGTAAGTGGCGCCCCAATCGGACATTAAAATTCCGTCGAATCCCCATTCGTGCTTTAGGATGTCGATATTGAGGTGCGCGTTTTGCGTCATGTGCTGTCCGTTAACGAGGTTGTAGGCGTCCATCACGGCTCCGACGTGGGCCTCGCGAACCGCGGCTTCGAAGGCAGGCAGGTAAATTTCCCGCAGCGTGCGCTCGTCCACAACGGCATTGATGTGGTGGCGATCATATTCCATGTTGTTGGCCACGAAATGCTTCACAGTAGCGATGACGTCTTGGCTTTGGATCCCTTCGACGACCGAGACGGCCATGCACGAGGCGAGATAGGGATCTTCGCCGAAGTATTCGAAGTTGCGGCCGTTCATGGGAGCGCGATAAATGTTCAGGCCGGGAGCAAGTACGATGTTGACGCCGCGAGCGCGGGCATCGCGACCCATCGAGGTTCCCACGCGCCGGGCAAGGTCAGTATTCCAGGAAGCGGCGAGCGCGATTCCAGCGGGATAAGCGGTCGTGGGTCCGTAATCGTGAACGCCGAGCGGGCCGTCGGACATTTTCAGAGACGGGATGCCGAGGCGTGGAATCGGACGCGTAAAAAAATTGTGCATCCCGCCGATAAGAGTAATTTTCTCATCCAACGTCATTTGGCTGAGGAGAGCGTCGACGCGTTTTTCGACGTTCGCAGGCGATGACGTTTGTATTTGAGGCTGCGGTTGCGTCTGCGCCGGTGCAAAAGGAATCGCGAGGGCCAATAGCAGAAATACGAGCATTCTTCGCATTTTCACCATGAACAGCATGAGCGGAGTGTAACTGAGGCGGGCTGTGCTGTGCCATAAAGCTCTTCAGGGATGACAGCGTTTCGGAATGAACAGTTGATAGTTCAGAGTTTAAGCCTGAACGGCGAAAGCAGCAGCGTTTTTTGCAGAATACACTGAGCCCGACGCGTGATCAGGGAGAGAAAATCGGACCGGCTCGTGAATGTCCGCCGCTTCAGCGGATGCCGAGCTTGTCAATGATGCGAACGACGTCTTTTTGAGAGACATCGTAGAGTTCGTGCTCGTCTTCCTGTTCGAGCCGTTCGCGCAAATATTCGGCAGCGATGAAGCTTGCTTCGCGATCGGTCAGGCTGCGCTTCGAGTGTTCGCGAAATTCCACGAAACCAGTGTGGGCGAGGCCAAGGATGACGCCTTTGCCGTCGACGTAGAATTTGCAGTCAATAGTGTCAGCATGACGCGTGGCAATGGCATTCCACACGTGAGAGAAGCGGACACGGTAGACCATGTCCGTCATTTTCGACGCTACTTCGAACGGCTTAACGAAATCACTCATCGCGCCTTGGTTTGGAATGCGCGAGACGGTTTGTGCGCTCATTGAATTGCTTTTCCTTCCACAAAAAATCCTACCACAACGCTACGAATGCTGCGCGTACAGACCTGCACGATGAATTTCCATGAGCCTCTCCGGATGCGCAAGAGGCGTGAAGCCGAATTTTTCGTACAGTCCGTGTGCGTCGCGCGTGACCAGCAGCCAGCGCCGGAGGCCCTGCAATTCCGGATGGGACATGATGCATTCCATCAGCCATTTTGCCAAGCCGCGGCCGCGAAACTTGGGAAGAACAAACACATCAGCCAGATAAGCGAAAGTGGAATGGTCGGAAATCACACGCGCGAAGCCGATCTGTTCTTTGCCGCGAAACAGTCCAAAACATAAGGAATTCCGGACTGATTTTCTCACGATCGCGCGAGGGATTCCGGTTGCCCAGTAAGATTCGTGCAAGAAACTGTGGATTACGTCGATGTTGAGCCGATTGGGAGCTGTGGTAATGCAAAAGCCGTCTTTCCGCCACTCCGCAGCGCGCGTTTTTGCCATGGGCAGTCGCGCGGCCTTACTTGTGAACCGCAACGGCCGCATGCGCGTCCGAGTAGCTGCGAATGGCCGCACCAACTCCGGCTCCCGCAGAAAGACGGAAGCCCTGGTCGAGCAAACATTTCTCAAACGCCGCGAGGAACAGCAGGACGTTGGCTTTCTGACAGCCGTGTCCCATCAAACCGACGCGCCAGAGTTTGCCTTTCAGAGGGCCGAAGCCGCCGCCAATCTCAATGTTGAATTCATCGAGCAACTGATTGCGAAGCTTCGCATCGCTGACGCCCGCAGGAACTTTCATTCCGGTGACGGTGACCTGGCGATCTTTCGGATTCTCGACGAAAAGCTCGATGCCCATGGCTTCCACGCCCGCGACCAATGCGTCGCGATTCTCGCGATGACGCGCCCAGCGGGTCTCGAGACCCTCTTCGAGGACGATGCGCATGGCCTCACGCAAAGCGTAAACAAGAGAAATCGGCGCCGTGTGATGGTAGGTGCGCTCTTTGCCCCAGTAATTCATGGTTGTGGTCAAATCGAAATACCAGCTCTGCACGGGAGTTTTGCGCGTTCGTAGTACTTCTTCGGCGCGCGCATTGACGGTGATTGGCGACATTCCCGGAGGAGCGCTCAGCGCTTTTTGCGATCCGCTGAAGCAGATATCGATTTGTGTGCGGTCGACGTTGATGGGCATTCCGGCGAGGGTCGAGACGGTATCGGCGACAAGGAGCGCGCCCAGTTCATCGGCGACCTTGCGCATGGAATCGAGATCGGTGACAACGGAAGTGGAGCTTTCGCCATGGGTGACGCCCAGAACCTTGATCTTCTTGCCTTTGCCGGCGCGGCGAACGTCATCTGGATCGCACGGGCGGCCGTAGGGCGCTTCGACGCGAACTATTTTTGCCAGAGTCCGTTCGGCAATGATGGCCATGCGTTCGCTGAATGCGCCGTTGACGCAGATGATGGCTTCGTCGCCCGCTTCGAGCGGGTTGAGCACGGCGGCTTCGATCCCGCCGGAACCGGAGGCAGAAATAGGGAATGTCAGCCGGTTCTGCGTCTGAAAGATTTGCCGCAGGAGGACCTGAACGTCGCCCATCATTTCGAGGAACCACGGGTCCAAATGGCCGACAATGGGCGTGGACATCGCCCGGTAGACTCGCGGATCGATTTGCGAGGGCCCGGGAGTCAACATCAAGCGATTCGGGGGAAGCAATTCACCAATGGGCGAGTTCATTTTCGTTCCTAACTGCGCGTGCTGCCTTTGAAATGATTGCTTCTGTGGCCGGGAGCCGTGCGGCTTCTAAGGGCAGGCAGGCGCTCTGTTTTCGTAATTGACGCCCGGTCCAACAGGATAGTCTCTCCAATTTCAGGTGCGGCGGTCAACATCCAAAATGGCTGGTGTGTGGCGACACATTGCACGGAGCAGAGGGAAAATCAGTGGCGATCCGTGCAGAGGCTGAATTCGCGGCGGTCGAGCTGGCGCATGAACTCACCCGTGTCGAGTTGAACGGTGAGTTGTTGTGTCCCTTTGAATTTCTGAACCGCCGTCACGGTTCCGCGGCGCTGGGTGACGTTGTGGATCACGCGGTCGCCAACCTGCATCTCGCGAGTGAATCCGCTGCCGCCATCGAGAGCACCTTCGATTTTGCGCTGAAGCGATTTAAGCAATCCAGCCATTGGTTTTGCTCTTGAAATGCCTAAATTCCCAAGAAATAGGGCCGGCTGAGAGGGTCGGGAACTAGCATCGCGCCAAGGGAGATGCAGGTCAAGATTTGTGTTAATGGAAGTGCTTTCGTGGCAACAGCAACCCCGCGAAGCCAGCATGTTGGGTAGTAACCGGCAGAGCGCGGCGCGATTTGAGTCCTATTGCCCAAACTGCGATGCGCAGCTATCGTGTATGGCCGGACAAGGTAAGCAATCGAGTCTTGGATACTAGAGAGGATTTGCGTGCAAAAAGAGAGCGAAAGCGGGTCGGAACGGCGCGCGATGCGGCGACATCCGTTTGTGGCGCTGGCTGAGCTCATCGGCGTGGGCAGCAACCAGCGCGTTTCGGCGCAAACGACACAGTTGAGCATGACGGGCTGCTACCTCGGTGCGGCAAATCCCTTCCCAGAGGGCGCGCGCATCCGCATTCGGCTGATGAAAGACGGCGCAACGTTTGAGAGCGAAGGGCGAGTACTGCATGTGCATGCGGAGTTTGGCATGGGCGTGATATTCGAGAACGTTCCGCCGGAGCAGCAGAATCAGCTGGATTCGTGGCTGGACAAGGCACAGATCTAATTTCCGAAAACCTAAGCTTCCCCCCTGCTAAAACCATACCTCAGCGTTCACGCCTTTCGGAGCGCACGAGAGGAACTGTGATACGTCTGAAGCTATGCGGTGTAACCCAGGGGGACCAGCTCGTAGTAATCGAACTGAATCCCAATCCCCCGCCGTCCCCATAGGCGGCCGCGCTTGTCGACTCGAACCACCCGTCCTACACAGCGCCACGCCCGTTCGGGTTTGCCACTGATCTCTTCGGGCATGGTGAATTGAAGCTCCACTGGCATGCCCATGCTCACGGGCAGCGACGTAGAAAAGTAAACGCCACGCCGAGAGATGTTCACGGATTCCGTCTTTACTTCCTCCACGCCGGCATCGGAAAAGGGGCGGAATTGGATAGGAAGGCGAAGATCCATTCTGGGAGTAAGACGGCGGTCAACACGCTTGCTAGTCATGGTTTTGCTCCAAAGCCTGGGAGGGGGACTTGCAGGCAACTGAAGATTGATTCTACGCTCTCACAAGGTCTGCGGCAAAAATTTGCATGCGGTGTTCACTGATAGTGAAGGGACTGGGTTAGCTAAGGATTGCTGAGTTCAGTCAGCCGCTGAAACATATACCCGCTTGGGTGCCAGCAGTTTCACGCCAGATATCTCGGTGGCTACTTTCAAATTGTGGAACCCTGGTTTCCCGGACGGAGTTGCTCGGAACGTTAGCAGGTACTGCTGGCCGAGCATTTGATGGAGGTCATCGAGAAAGGGTTGAAATGAGATAGGAGTATCGGTTCCCTGAGTGAATGAATAGCCGCCGGTGTCAGAAGTGAGTTCACTGAGCGAGCCTTGGCCGTTGAGATTGAGGACTTGATTTCTTGTAATGCGCCCCGAGCTGACGAAAATGCTGAAAATGGTCACGTGGGATACTTGCGCGTCACGAATGGCCGTCTGCAGCCCGGGATTTTCCTCCGGCTGAGTATCAGAAAAGCCGTATGTGGCGTCGATGCCGTCGCTGATGAGGAGAACCTCACGGAAGTTCGATTCGCCGGGCCAGTTTTCGATGAGGCCGGATAATGCCGAATAAACACTGGTGTTCCCCGCGGCGGGGCCGATTGTGATGTGCAACGCTTGGGTGATTGCCGCGCGGTCGGATGTGAAAGGCTGTTCGACTCGAGCAGTGCCGTTTAGCGTGTAGGCCAGTCCGACCTGAGCATTCCGCGGCAAGGTTTGGACGAATTGCGAGATATCCTTGAATTGAGCGCCAAGCCGTGAAGTGGCATCCGAATCGATGAGAATCATTAGCTGGATTGGTAAATCGGTCTGGCTCAGGGGCTCGAAACCGGTTACGGGGCGCGGATTTTTGTCTTCGTGAACCAGAACGTCTCGCGCGGAAAGTGTGGAAGCCGAACCGCGTTTGGCTTGGGCCGTGACCATTACCTGCACCGCGGCATTTGAAGGCGCAGTATTTTGGGCAAATAGCCAAGTAGGCGCAAATAACACCGCAAAGAAGAGGGCTCCAGCAGGCACGAGAAGCGAATTCTTCATGTTCATCCGTTTGGCTCCAGAATTTTGGTGGGTGAGCTCATCTCTAAATTAGATGTGTGCAGTGAAATTTTGGGTACTTCGAGCGAGCTCGGCGCGCAGTGTATAATTCGCGACTCGATGGACGGAGAAAAGAGAGATTGGCCGGTGAATTCTGGGCTCGCCCGCGAGCTGGAAATCTACCAACTCGGGCTGGCTGAAAAGGGAGCCTCGATCCCTGCTTCTTTGTCGCTGCTGGAGCAAAAGGCACGAGAGGTGCTGGACAGGCGCGCGTATGACTATGTTGCAGGCGGCGCGGGCGGGGAAAATACCATGCGGGCGAACCTGGAAGCGTTTTTTCGCTGGCGGATTGTCCCGCGGATGTTTCGAGACGTTTCAGCAACCGACATGAGAGTCGAATTGTTGGGTGCCAAGCTGCCCGCGCCCGTATTGCTGGGGCCAGTTGGCGTTCAGGGAATTGTTCATCCCGAAGCCGAACTGGCGACGGGCCGCGCGGCCGCAGCGCTGAATTTGCCGTTCGTCCTCAGCACGGTCTCCTCGCAAACAATCGAGAAAGTGGCGCAAGTGATGGGAGCAGGGCCGCGTTGGTTTCAGTTGTATTGGGGAAAAAACCCGGAACTGACTGCCAGCCTGCTGCGCCGGGCTGAGAATGCTGGGTACACGGCTCTGGTGGTCACGCTGGACACTTCCATGCTCGGCTGGCGTGAACGGGATCTGGATCATGGGTATCTGCCATTCTTTTCGGGCGAGGGACTCTCGAATTATTTCAGCGATCCGGTGTTTCGGAGCCTGCTGAAAGAACCACCGGAGAAAAATCCTGCTGAAGCAGTGCGTTTGTGGGCCGCTACTTTCACGAATACGACGCTTACGTGGAGCGATTTGGGATTTTTGCGGCAATATACGAAGCTTCCGATCCTGCTCAAGGGCATTCTGCATGCGGAGGATGCGGCGCGCGCTCTCGATTGCGGAGTGAATGGACTGGTTGTGTCGAACCACGGCGGTCGGCAGGTCGATGGGGCCATTGCGGCGCTCGATGCGCTTTCGGGTGTGGTGAAGAAAGTCAGCGGAAAAGTTCCGGTGCTATTCGACAGCGGCATACGCCGGGGCGCGGACGTCATGAAAGCTCTTGCTCTTGGAGCTAACGCCGTTCTGGTTGCGCGACTTTACGTCTGGGGTTTGGCCGTGGCGGGCGAGGCGGGAGTGCGCGATGCGCTGCTGAATTTGCTGGCTGATTTCAATCTTTCCATGGCGCTCAGTGGATTTACATCACCGCGCCAACTCAGTCCTGCCGCGCTGCAGCGCTGCGACGCTTCGTCCTAAGGGCCGCGGAAATTCTCCGATACTTGGTGCCGGTCTACTGTTGTTTGGAATTTGCGCTTTGCTTCGGCGGCGCTCAGGCGACGACCTTGGCCAGTTTTGACGCCGAAAAAGCACGGAGTGAATTTGCGGGCATCGAGGTACTCGCGAGTGCCAGGGTCCTGAAAGAACGATACGAGTTGCGCCATGGTCTGTCAATCGCCAGAACGCCACAAGGGAGCGCGAAGTAGCATTTGACGATATCGCCGCGAGCTCTTTATAATTGGGGATTCGCTTTGACCATTGGAGGCAGTATGTACGCGGTAATTCGGAGTGGCGGGAAGCAGTATCGTGTGGTGCCCGGGGAGACCGTACGAGTCGAAAAGCTCGGCGGCAAAGTAGGAAGCAAAGTAGCATTTGACGAGGTTCTCGCCGTCCATGGCGATGATAAGAAGCTTTTGTCCGGTGCAAGTTCCGGGAAAGCGAAAGTGATGGGCAAGATTGTCTCGCAAGGGCGCGGGCCGAAGAGCCTCGTACTGAAATACAAACGCGGCGGGCAGTACAAGATTACGCGCGGACACCGGCAGGCGTACACGGCGGTGGAAGTCAGCGAAATTAAGGTGGAGTAGAGGAATCCATGGCGCATAAAAAGGGCGGAGGATCTTCAGTAAACGGGCGCGATTCGCACGGGCAGCGGCTCGGAGTGAAGCGTTTTGGCGGTCAACTGGTGACCGGTGGAAGCATTCTGGTGCGCCAGCGCGGGACGCGCTATAAACCCGGGAAAAATGTGAGCCGCGCTAAAGACGACACCCTATTTGCGCGCATCACCGGCGTGGTGCTCTTCGAAGATAAGGGGCAAAAAGGGCGGTACATCAGCGTCGTGCCTGCCGACGATGAAGCGAGCAACACCACCGAAAAGGCTGCTCGGCAGTAATTATCCACGTTTCCTACCACTCGCACGCCCCTTTGTATTTTCCGTTAGCGGTGTCGTATTCTTTCCTTAGTCCAAGGTGCTGTCGTGTTCGTTGATGAAGCAAGGATTATTGTAAAAGGCGGGGACGGCGGGAATGGGTGTGTCGCGTTTCGCCGCGAAAAGTATGTGCCACGAGGAGGGCCTTCGGGCGGCGATGGAGGAAAAGGCGGGGACGTTATTGTCGAGTCAACTGAGCAGGAGAATACGCTATTGCGGTATCGCTATAACCGCGAATTTCGCGCTGAGCGCGGGCACCACGGGGAAGGATCAAATTGCCATGGGCGCTCCGGCGCGGATATGAAGCTGGTGGTTCCGGTGGGGACGCTTGTTTTCGATGAAGATGGCGACGAAAAGCTCTTCGATTTTACGCAGGCGGGGCAGCAGTTTCGCGCGGCGCGCGGAGGGCGGGGCGGAAGAGGCAATTCACATTTCGTGAAGCCGTGGCATCAGGCACCGAGAGAACACGAAGATGGCGAACCTGGGCAAGAGCGCCGGTTGCGTCTGGAACTGCGACTGTTGGCAGATGTGGGGCTGGTGGGGTTTCCGAACGCCGGCAAGTCAACATTGATCTCGCGAATCTCAGCGGCGAAGCCAAAGATCGCGGATTATCCGTTCACAACGCTTGAGCCTCACCTGGGCGTGGTTTCAGTCGATCCGGACGCTGCTCCCGGGGCGGGTCGGACGTTCGTGGTGGCTGATTTGCCGGGGTTGATTGAAGGAGCGCACAAAGGAGCAGGGCTGGGAACTCGTTTTTTGCGACACATTGAGAGGACCCGATTGCTTGCGCAACTGATCGATACGAGCGATGGCAATGAGCGCGATCCACTTCAGGATTTCGAGATCATTCAGGGGGAACTGCGCGCGTTCAGTGAAGAGCTCGTGAAGAAGCCGTTGTTCATTGTAGCGACAAAGCTTGATGCGACAACCAATCGAGAGCGCGTCGAGAAGCTGCGGGACTTTGCCGCGCAACGTCGGATTCCTTTCTTTGCGATTTCATCGGCGACGGGTGAAGGAGTGCAGAATCTTGTACGAGCCATGGCGGATGAATTGGACCGTCTGCCCAGTGGCCAGCCAATGGCCGCAGAATCCGACGTGGCGGAAATTTTGCAGGTCTCCGATCAGCCGAAGGCGCAGGTCCATTCGGAGGAGCGTTGAGCAAACTCGCTGTGAGGAAGCGGCGTGCCATAGCGATTCTTGGCGGCACGTTCGATCCCATTCATCGCGGACACCTTATCGTAGCGGAAGCCGCAGCGCGGCGGTTTAAGCTCGATAAAATCTATTTTGTTCCGTCATCGAGACCGCCGCACAAGCGTCGTGAAGAGTTGGCGCTTTTTTCGCACCGGTATGCAATGGTGGCGCTTGTGTGCGCAGGCAGAGCGCAGTTTCTTCCTTCGCTCGCAGAAGCTCCCCCCAGTGAAATCCAATCGCCGAAAGTATGCTACTCGATCAATACCGTCCAGCTTTTCCGGAAACTCTATCCGCGCGACGCAATCTACTTCATTTTGGGAGCGGATTCTTTTCTGGAGATTGCGATTTGGAAGGATTACGAAGCGTTGCTCAATTCATGCGATTTCATTGTTGCCAGCCGCCCAGGTATTAAGTTGGAGGGGTTGAAGCGAGTTATTCCCGAGCATTTGCTGGGCGACCGGAAACCCGATGTGAAAGACGCGATCGAGCTGAAGAAATCGACCGTGCATCTGCTGACAAGCGTAGCGTCGCCCGTTTCATCGACGGAAGTTCGAACACGTTGCAGGCATGGAGCTTCCATCCATACGCTTGTGCCAGCGGCTGTGGAAGAATACATTCTTAGACAGGCTCTTTACCGGTGAATCTGAATTCCTTACCCAAGAGCATCTCCGCAGTCATCGAAGCGGCGCAAAGCAAGAAAGCCATGGCTATAACGAT
>JASHYE010000093.1 GCA_030043155.1 Candidatus Acidiferrales bacterium
GCATCTCCGCCCAATATCGCGCCGGATCCGACGCATACAAATCCGCCGGCGGCATCGGCGGATTGTCCACCGTGATTTGTCCCAGCGACTCCGCTCGCGATAGCGGAATCCTCAGCAATGTCGCGGCAATCGCAGCTCGTTGTATGAATTCACGTCTTCGCAGCATCACGCACCTCCTGTTTCATTCTTCGCGGCGCAGTCTAACAGAAAATCCCTCTTGCAGGCAGCCCGTGCGCTTTTACTTGCGGGTACCACTCCTATTGTCATTCCGAGCGTCCCGATTCCTTTCATCGGGACAGCGAGGCTTGCCCGCCGTGGAGGGAATCTGCATCTGCATTTCGGTTCTTACCTCTGTACCAGTGCTTCCGGCACGCACGGCCTGTCTGACGCAGGGCGGGATCTGCCTTTGGTCTTGTCTCACTCCAGCCTCTAGCTTCTAACCTCCAACCTCCAGAATGTTTGCATCCTTCTTGCTGCGGGCGTATCTTTTTCACGTCATATTTTTTGCGTCAGCTTTTTTAATTTTTGAATTTTCACAGGAGGCTGGTTATCGTGACTCATATTCGTGCGCGTTTCTTGCAAATTTTCTCTCTCGCAATTTGTTTTGCCTTCGCCTCACTCGCTTTCGCCGCCCAATCCCAATCTTCTAAAACCCCTTCTTCTCAAACACAAAATCCCTCGCCTGTCCCCAAAATCGACGGCGGCGTCGGAGTCTGCACCGCCAATTTCACTGTTCGCGACGGCGAAAACAAGCCCATCTACAACGCCCAGATCTCCGTGCAACTCCGCTACGGTTTCATGAACATGCGCAAAACCGATCTGCAAATCGGCACCGACAGCAACGGCAAAGCCAACTTCACCGGCCTGCCCAATTTCCCGAAAAAGCCTCTCGCCTTTCACATCAAAAGCGGAACCGTCTCCAAAACCGTCACCGACGATCCCAACTCGAATTGCGTCGCCACTTTCGACGTCGTCTTGACCGTCCACTAAAGATTGAACGCGGCGCAGGCCCTCGACTTCGACGAAAGCAATCGAGATAACTGTCGCGAAATCCGCAACAGAATACGCTAGTATTTCGCCCGTCAACTGCTGTCGATTCTGTGAAACTTTTCCCGCCCCCATGCGTTAACCAACTAGGAGAACTGTTCGGGAGCGCCGCCATGAAAATGAACGCAGAAACAGCCAGCCACAAATCCGCAAAAGTCGCTGCCGTCCTTCTCGCTGCATTTTTCACATTATTCTTCGTCGCTCGCTTGCATGCGCGAGCTTTGCGCTCTGCCGCTCTCGCCCAATCGCAATCCGCCTCCCAATCTTCAGCGCAATCTTCTTCCAGCATGGCCAACATGCCCGGCATGAACATGCCCGAAACTCCCACAAATTCCACCTCCGCTGCCGCCCGCGCCACCGACAGCGACATGTCCGACATGGACATGCACATGAACATGAATCACATGTTTATGACCGCGCTGCGCCCTTCGAACGCCGCCGACCAGGCCCGCGCCGCGCAAATTGTCGCCGCGCTTCGTCCCGCGATCGAAAAATACAAGGACTACCATGTCGCTCTCGCCGACGGCTTCAAAATCTTTTTCCCCAACTTCCCCCAACCTATCTACCATTTCACCAGCCGCAGCAACGCCATTCGCGCGCAATTCACCTTCGATCCCACTCGCCCCACTTCGCTTCTCTACAAAAAAGTCGGCGACGGCTACCAGCTCGTCGGCGCCATGTACACCGCTCCGCGCCGCTTCACCGAAGACCAGCTCAACGCCCGCGTTCCTCTGAGCGTCGCTCGCTGGCATCAGCACGTCAATTTTTGCCTCGCGCCGTGGGGCACTCCGCAATCACAAGTCGACCACACCAAATTCGGTTTCGCCGGCAACATCACCACGAAACAAGCTTGCGACGCCGCCGGCGGCCACTTCATTCCCGTCGTCTTCAACTGGATGGTCCACGTCTATCCTTATGAATCCGACCCTTCCAAAGTCTGGTCCCACTAATTTTCAAAATCCGCTCCCGCTCACGCTTTCGCATCTCCCGTCGCTGGCGCGAGATTGGGCGTAGGATTCGGCTGTTGCGCCGCCGCTTGCAAATCCGCATCATCCGCGGTCAATAACCTCGCTGGCCGCCCCTCTACCCGCTGCTGCTTCGGGTTGGCTGACCCCTGCCCGAAGCATCTCGCTTCTCCGACCCTGCCTCGCAGTGAGTCTGCGTCAACCGTTCTCCACTCGTGCAATCCGCGTTAGGCTCGCTCCTGCCGAAATCACTGGCACAGCATCAATTTTCTAGAACCCTACCCATCCTTCGCATTCCACGCTAATCTCTTCCCCTCATGCCAACGCCCCTGCTCTTCATCCTCGCGCTTCCCGCGCATCTCCACTGGCTCCCCATCACCATTTTCCTCGTCACCTACATCCTCATCGCCATCGAATCCGGACGCGGCAGCCACCTCGACCGCACCGCCTCCGCCTTTTGCGGCGCCGTCGCCATGGTCTTCGCCGGAGTCGTTTCCCTCGACGCCGCCTATCGCGCCATCAGTTGGGACACCATCGTCTTCCTCCTCGGCATCATGAT
>JASHYE010000094.1 GCA_030043155.1 Candidatus Acidiferrales bacterium
CGGACCACGTCTTCGGCTGTTGATGCAGCTTCCACAGACAAGCGCAGCTTCGCCGTCATCTCCCGCACAAACTTCTCTCGACGCTCGGCATTACGCCCGAAAACGAGGATTCGTTCAATTTTGCGAACCGCCGCGATAGCTTCGAGCTGTGTCTTTGCCTGCACCCCGGTGCCGATAATCCCCACGACATGGGCGTCTTCACGCGCAAGAAGCCGCGTCGCCAGTCCAGTTGCAGCGCCCGTGCGCATCTGGCCGAGGTAATCACCTTCGAGGATGGCCAGCAGCTCTCCCGTTTTCGCTCGGAAGAGCGGAATCATAAATCGCAATCCTTCTCGCGAACTTGTGTAAATCTTGAGTCCCTCGTATCCGTCCACGCCATCCGCGGCGGCCATATAATGCAAGTAGGAAAATCCCTCCAGATGCAAGCGCCGGCGCGGATGAACTCGCGCTGCGCCTTCGCCCAGATGACGAAACGCGGCTTCGACTGCCTTCAGCGCAACCGGCATTGTCAGAAGCTCGCGGACATCAGCTTCAGTCAGCAATAGGGCCACGAATGCGCCTCCGATGATTCAGCTTTTCGCACGATGAGCTTACGATCCGATATTAACCTTAAACCGAAGCACGCGGGAATCAGGGCGGTCGAGAACGAATAGATCGCCTTTTGGCGAGAAGGCAATGTCGGTCGGAGAGACCTGCCCTCCCCATTCAGGATGCTGCGAAAAATCAACCGTTAGCTTCGATTGCCCATCGAGCGTCCAAATTTCCAGCAGCCGCTTCTTTGCATCGGACGCAACAACGAAATTGGAAGAGACCGTGAGGCCGTCGAGCCGGGGAGCCGCAGTGGACGGATCTGCATCCGTGAATGAGAACTGCCATGAAGTTACATATTGTCCAACGCTCGTGAGCCGGATAATGCGGCCGCTCGCAGGGTCATCAGCGTACAGATTTCCATCGGGAGCCAGGCGAATCGGATAGGGCATCCATCGCCCTTCGGGAAGCCCGGCAGGTCTTCCCCAGCCTTCGAGCGCGCGCCCGCGGGGGCTTACACGCATGACGCGGCCGGACGCGGGATCTGCGATAAAAAAGCTGCCGTCCAGCCCAATTGCCAGACTCGAAGGATCGTGGAAATCGCGCCGATAGCGGAAGAAAAGAGTGCGAAACGCTTCTCCTTCCGGTGAGAATATCTGGAGTTGCGCATGACGCCGGTCGAGCAGAAAAATCGCTCCTCCCGGATCGACAGCAATGTCCCAGTCGTTCTGTGCGCCCAAAACGGCAAAATCCAAAAGCGGATGCCCCAGCTCGTCAAATTTTTCCACTTGCGTGGGCGTGCCGTCATCGGCGATGAAAACATTGCCGACCTCATCGCATGCAATCGCCTGCGGATTCTGGAACTGTCCTGGCTGAGTCCCTGACTGGCCCCATTGCGCAATGAGCTGCAGTGGCGGCGGAGCAGCGGTTTGTGCCGCTTGGGGAGAACGACCGCATGAACAAAGAACGCACAGCACGGGAAAAAGCACTAAGGAGAAACGAGGCCATCTTGACGAGTGCAACAAAAAAAATGAGGAGCGAAACTTGCCCGGGTTATGTATGGCTTCTCCTTTCAGGAATACTCCCAGCGCGCCGGATTTTGCGTTGCGCTTTATCCGCAGAGGCATCGGTTCGCCAAACGGTCGTAAGTTTCATATGATACGCGCGATTTTCAATGCTATTTGCGATTACGTTTGAGAATGAAAAGTATGCGTCACCCCCGGCTGTTTTGGCGGGAGTCACACTCAACGGCAGTCTTCCGCAGAATCCTCCATCGAGAAACGCGGTTTCGTATTGATGGCGTTTGGAGCTCCACGTGTAGACGCGAATCACGTTGAAATCGCACGTTTCGGAGTTCGATTGCGTTTGGGACCGTGGCTGCGAATTCGCATCTCGCACTCCTGCGACAAGATACTCCGGCCGTTCCCGGCCGGAAGAACTGTCCAAATCATGATTAATTTCAAACCAGGCGACGATCGCCATCGCCTCAGAGCTTTGGTATTCCGGCAGCGGCTCAGGTAAATCCAATGCGACGAGTCTTCCCAGCATCCAGCCGGAGATGTCGCCGACACCGTTCACGTGCGCGCGAATCAGCCAGTAGTCCTTCGAGGTTGCGTCTGGCATAGCCTCAACCGAATCGAGGCCCGATTGACTGCCATCGTTCCCGTGTCGCAGCACGACGAGCGGCGAATCGCCCGGAGCCTGAAAAATGACCGGCTCGCGGATTCCCGGGTGCGTGTGGATGTTAGCGCGAGCGCGCGTGTGGCCAGCAGCCTGAACCTGCATCGATTTCGTAGTTTCGGATAGAAGAGCAACCCGGCGCCAGATGTCCGGGTCCATTAAAGAAACCGATGAAACCCAGCCCCGAACACCTGCGGAGGTCCCCACCAGCACATAATCGGCGTCGCGCCGATACACTTGAACTGGCTGGCCGTACGTTAGGTTCGCAATCGGTGAGCGAATCTGAGCGGTGCTGTTCCAGACGGTCACACCGTCGGTCACAACGTACGCTTCTTCCAGCGGCGCTTTTCTATGCAACCGGTATTCTCGAATGGAGAAAGCGACAACCAGCCCGGCTATCAGCGAGATGAGAAAGGCCCGGCGCATTCAGGCGAGCCTCACGAAAAAAAATGCGATGGAAATCAACGACAGTCCCACGGATAGAATATCGACCGTAGAGCCGTCAAGACGAACTTCCATAGGACCGGGCACCATCGGGTAGCTCTAGCTTAATTGCTGATTTACACTCCATACGATGCGAGCATGGCACGGCGCGTTTGCGCCGAACATCTTTCTGTTACAATCATGGTTCCTAAACGGCAATCAGCGGAAACAAAATT
>JASHYE010000095.1 GCA_030043155.1 Candidatus Acidiferrales bacterium
TTGACCTGCGAAACAGCGGTCAAAATCGTGGCGGGAGTCACCAGATTTCCGACTTGAACCTGGGCGATGCCCGCAATTCCGCTAATCAGCGAACGCACCCTGGTGAAACCGAGATTCAGGCTGGCCTGTTCTACAGCGGCCTGCCCTGCTTCCACGGCGGCTTTGCCTGCAAGCTCGGATTGCGTGTCATTTTCAAGCTGGCTCTGTGGAATCGCTTTTGCGGCTGCTTCCGGAATGTCGCGATTGACATTGAGCCTTGCGTTCCCAAGATTCGCTTGTGCTTGCGCGAGTTGCGCCTTCGCTTGATCCAGCACGGCTTGAAATGGGCGCGGGTCAATTTCGAACAGGACGTCTCCCTGATGTACGAATGATCCTTCGCGATAATCCTGCTTGATCAGATAACCAGTGACCTGCGGCTGAATTTGCGCGTTCACGTATCCGTCGAGAGTCGCGACCCATTCGCCATAAATCTTCACGTCTTGCTGAACGACTGTCGCAACTTGCACCTCCGGCGGCCGCGGCGGCGCGGGGGCAGCCTTTTTCCCACACCCGGCACACAGGAGAATAGAAAATGCGCTCAAGAGAAAAAGCCTGCGCATTGGAAACGGTGCCTGCTTGAGATCGAATTTGATGCTCACTTTGAACCTGACCTTGAACAAGTTTTCAACGGCTGCATCTTTTCAGATGCTCTGGCTTCAGCTTAGGAACCAAGTATCCAGTCAATAGAGCCTTGAACTCCTCAATAAGCCGCGGCCTTTCATCCGGCTCGGCTTGCGCATACAGAGCCAACATTCCCCTGCTGACCTGCTGTACTACCGATGCGGTTCGAGCTGCCGAAGCTTCGGACATGCGAGGACTATGCGCAACCAGCACTGCTGCGATCCGGCCCCGAATGACCTCTCGCCGCGTTCTGGTCCGAAGCGTTGGGCGCAGATCCAACAACGCCAGCAAAACGGGATGATTTTTCGCGATTTCGATGTGCAAGTTGACCAACCGGCAGGCAAGCGCGCTTGCGCTGAGCGCGGGCGCTTCGCGGCTTAAAGCGATCCACGACTGCTCGATCTCTTCAATGTGATGGGCGCGAATCGCTTCCGCGACCGATAATTTATTGGGGAAAAATTGATATAACGATCCAATCGACGAATGGGCGCGCTCGGCAATCGCGCTCATGGTCGCGCCGTCGTAGCCCGATTCGGTAATGACCGCAGCTGCCGCGCGCAGAAAATTGGCTACGCGCCGTCGTCCGCGCCTTTGCCGAGGTATCCGTCTCTGCGCGACGCTCAAATGTGAGGACACCCTCACATTGTATCAGATAGGCCACTAAGTCGTTGACCAGGATTTGCCATTTTCGGGCGACATTTATGTCGAGCTCACGAAAGCAGGCTGGCAAGCTCCGTCCTAAGGTTTCCGCCGCAAACGATGACTGCCACTGTCTTGCCCTGGCACTCACGGACTTCTTTCAGGAAAGCTGCTAAAGCGACGCCTGCGGCTCCTTCTACGACCCAACCCTTGCGTTTAGCCCATCGCATGGCGTTCAAAATGTCCGCCTCGCCGACCAGAATTTTGCGCTTCACAACTTTCTGAGAAAGCACAAACGTTATCGAGCCGGGCTCGACCCCTCCGGCTGTGCTTTCGGAAAGGGTCGGACTTTCGGGAAATTCGATGATCTTTCCGGCGTTGAGCGATTCGTAGAGAGTGCGTGAGTTTTCCGGCCAGCATCCAATCACTTCTGTCGCCGGCGAAAGCGCGTGGAGATAAGTTCCGATTCCGGAGATCAGTCCCCCGCCTCCGACGGCAACATAGACGGCGTCAAGGCGTGGCACCTGTTGAAGCAACTCACGCGCAATCGTGCCTTGTCCAGCCACCACCAAGCGATCGTTATAAGGAGAAATGTAGGTCTTACCCGTTGTTTCAGCATATGCGCGAGCGGCAAGCTCTGCATCGAGGGGATTGTGTCCGACGCGCCACACTTGCGCGCCGCGCTCTTCGATCCATCGAGCCTTTTCCAGTGAAACTTCGGGGCAAAGAAAAACTTCTGCGGCAATTCCCCGATCCTTCGCAGCGGCAGCTACGGCGAGACCGTGATTTCCTGCGGACGAGGTGACAACTCCGCGAGCCGCTTCCTCTGCGTTCAGACTGAAGACGCGATTTGCAGCTCCCCGCAGTTTGAATGAACCGGTGCGCTGAAGATTTTCAAGCTTGAAGTAGAGCCGAGCCGAACCCAAACTCTCAGGCTCGTCGGCGATCAAAGCAACAGGAGTCTCAATGACGGTTCCCGCGATACGCTTTGCGGCTTTCTCGATCAGTGAGACCCAGTTGATCTCTTCCATATGGTCAGCGCCGTGTTGCACACGCACGCTCAATCTACGTGATTGAACTCGGGCATAGGCTCGAACAGCTCGCCGCTGTGCCACTCAGACGCACCCGGGCGCTCGTATACGATCTTGCCGCCGATGATCGTGTACAGCACGCGCGTGCGCAGGATCTGTTCTGCGGGTATGGTCAGCAGGTCGCCGGAAAATACGTCGATGTCCGCCAATTTGCCCCGCGCGAGTGTGCCAAGCTCGTGGTCCTGGAAGATCGCGTAGGCATTGTTCTCCGTATAGGAACGCAACTCTTCGATTCGCAACTTCACCTGTTCAGGAAAGAAGTAACTGCCATTCCCTTCGCGGCGCGTGACGCCGCAATAGAAATTTGGGATGGGATTGGTGTCCTCGACGGGCGTGTCCGTGCCGTCCAGCACGATGGCGCCGCTTTCGATGAGCGAGTGCCACACATACGCGCCTTCGCGTGCGCGCTTTTCGCCGACGCGCTCGACGACAAACGGCGCATCAGAGCAAGCATGGATGGATTGTATGGAAGTGATCACGCCCAACTGAGCGAAGCGCGGAATATCAGCGGGACTCAGATGCTGCGCGTGTTCGATGCGCCAGCGCAGCGCAGTCGCCGCTGGATCCCC
>JASHYE010000096.1 GCA_030043155.1 Candidatus Acidiferrales bacterium
AAGGGAATGGGTGGAGCGATGGACCTCGTTGCGGGGGCGAAGCGCGTGATTATTGCTATGGAGCATACGAACAAAGACGGTCAGCCGAAAATCATGAAGAAATGCACTTTGCCGCTCACTGGAGTGGGCGTGGTCAAGATGATCGTAACTGAGCTGGCCGTGATTGACGTGACGCCGCAAGGCCTTGTCCTCAGTGAACTCGCTTCCGGAGCAACAGCAGAAGAAGTACAGAGGGTTACGGAGGCTCCGCTGCAAATTTCGTCGAAACTTCGGCCCATGATTGTTTGAGCCTGCTCAAGGTTTTCGAAATTCCCCTGCTAACATAAGTGCGTTCGAAGGCAAAATCCGGCAAAATAGTGAAGAGCGCTTCACGAGGTGGTAATGGAGCCGCATTCAGTCGTTGTGGTAAGCCTTCACAGCCCCAAAGAGCGTCTTTGGGGGCAACTGGTGGAGATCACTGTGGCGGGAGTAACACTTCGCGGGATTGACTTGGGCTCGTTCGATGATTTTGTCCGGCAAGTGTTGCATCCGGAGGGCGAGCGCATCGGGCTGCCGACCCTCTTTTTCCCAATGCAGCGGGTCGAACGAGTTGCATTGGACGAGCCGCGGGGCTCCGTTCCTTCACTGGCGGAAAAGTTCGCGTCCAAAGTTGGTCAGACTCTGTCTGAATACCTTTCGCAGTTCGCTTGAGCCGATAGATTGAAACAATAATGGCAAAGCAAGTTTTCTCCGTCCCCAATCAACTGACGTTCCTGCGGCTCGGCTTTCTGCCCTTCTTCATTATTGCCATCCGGTACAGCCGTTACGACTGGGCGCTTGTGCTGCTGATTGCAGCGGGAGTGAGCGACGGCCTGGATGGGCTATTCGCGCGCAGACTGAATCAGAAAACACAATTGGGCACGTTTTTGGACCCCATTGCGGATAAGCTGCTGCTTTCTTCTTCTTACCTCATGCTTGCGTTCAAAGGGCGCATCGCCTGGTGGCTGGCAATTCTGGTTCTTGGCCGCGATGCTCTGATCCTGATCGCGTGTGCGGTGATTTTGCTGGTTGTCGGCTATATGACTTTTCCACCGAGCATCTATGGGAAAGTGAACACCACGCTTCAGATTTTGCTCGTGCTCATCGTTATCATCATAGCTCTGCTGCCGAACCATTTTTTGGTAACGGTTCGGTTCTTGCTGGTTTACCTCGTCGCTGCATTTACGATTATTTCAGGTTTCCACTACAGCGTGGTTGTTGCTCGCAAGCTCTGATCGGCTGCTCGGAGTTGCAGGCAGCGATTCATCGGAAAATTATTGGTTCCGAAAGAAAAAGATGTGTCGGCTCGCGAAAACCATGAGTCCAAAACTGAACAGAACAGCAAACGCCGTCGCCCAACCCAGAGCATAAGCACCTTTTCGTTCGTCGGGCGTTGCTGGCTGGCGATCCAGCATTAGCTTGCCGAGAATGAATCCAGTGATTCCTCCGCCCAAGTGAGCCATGTTGTCGATGTGCGGGAAGAAAAAGCCCCACAAAACAAGATAAATGATCCATTGATACACGTAGGAGCGGAGTTGCTGCATCCCGGCTCCGCCACGACGAAACGTGATCGCAAAGAGCACGCCAATCAGACCGACGAGAGCGCCGGATGCGCCCATGCTAAAGTGGCCAAAAAATCCACTGAGAATATAGCCGCCGATTCCGGTAACAATGTAAATGAAGAGGAAACGGGGCGAGCCATAGAGCTCTTCAAGAACCGGGCCGAGATCGATGAGCACGTACATGTTAAAGCCGATGTGCAACAGACTGCCATGGAGGAAGCAAGCAGTCACAAACCGCCAAGGCTGTGCGATGTCACCAATCAGAGGTACGGATTCACCCAGCCGCAGCAAAACCGGACTGGCAATAGAGCCGATGCCAAATAGCTCGTCGAAGATGCCGCCGCCTTGCGGCGTGATGGGAAAACCACTGTGAAGCGTAAGCAGCAAGCTGATGCCGTAGAGAAGGCAGCATGTACCAAAGATAAAATAGGTGACGGGAGCGTTCGCCGGCATGTACTTGCTCAGCGAGCGGCTCATGGCCGCCATCGAGAACGTCAAACTGGCGCCACACTGGTGGCAGCGCGTCGCGGAGGAGCCGACGAGCGTGCCGCATGCGGGACACAAGCGCGGACGACGCTGCTGTTCCTTCCGATAAAAAATGGAGGAGAGGCTCTCGCGAAATCTCTCAATTTTCCAACGCCAACGAAGCGGAAGTGGCAATGGTTTCCTTGCGGTGACTTTGCCGCGTTCCTATAATACCGAAAATCAAAAAAATCGCACGGTGAGAAGCAAAGGCGTAAGGGCTGAGCGAGAGATTCTATGACAGATCAGCGAAAGATTGCGGGGTTTGCAGAGCTCTGTACCAGCATCCTGCTTACAATGATTCTCAGCGGTTGCGCAGCGCGGAAACCCATTGCAAGTCCGCCTGCTTCTGCACCCGTACCGTCCCAGTCAGCAGGCCCATCACCTTCGACACCCGCACAGCCGTCTGGATCAAGGGGACAGGCATCCATGGCGGTGCCGGGAGAATACACTGAGGTGGGAATAGCTTCGTGGTACGGCGCACCCTTCGACGGCCGCCGAACGTCGAACGGTGAAGTCTACGATATGAATGACCTGACCGCCGCGCATCGCACTCTCCCCTTCAACTCCATTGTCCGCGTGACGAACCTCACAAACGGAAAGCACGTGAATGTGAGGATCAATGACCGCGGTCCATTCGTCGCCAACCGAATCATCGATCTTTCGCATTCAGCAGCCAGCGCCATTGGAATGCTGGGGCCTGGAACAGCTGAGGTGCGGCTGGATGTTATTGGAGGGCCGGATCCCAGTACAGGTTTTTTTGGCGTGCAGGTCGGCGCATTTCAGTTGAAAGAAAATGCGGATCGCCTTCAAAAAGAACTGAGCGCCCGATATGCGCCGGTGGACATCAGCGAATTCGATTCACCGAGGGGCACGTACTATAGGGTTCGCGCGGGACGCTTGCCGAGCGAGAGTGCGGCGCGTGCTTTGGCTTTGCAGATTCAACAAGAGGATGGAACGACTGCCTTTGTGGTACGGTTGGACAACTGAAAGAATGTTCGAGGAATCCCACTCACGAATTTGCAATGAGTAATGCCAGACGAGAGAAGCTGCAACTATTTAGCATTGGACTGTGTGCTTCGATTTTTCTTGCCGCTTTTTCTACGCGAAATCTTGTTGCTGCACCGGCAGGCCAGAACAGCATCATTCTTCCTCTCGAACTCATCGCCGGCGAACCCGCTACGCTCGCCGTGCTCACGCCGGATGGCCATGTCGCGCCTGGTGTGAGGATCGTATTATCAAGCGGACAGGTTCTCACTACGGATGAAAGCGGGCGCGCGCACTTTTTAGTGCCGTCACAAACTGGCCCGCTATTTGCTCGCATGCTTGGAAGCGAGATCCGGGAAGCGGCTGATGTACTGCCAGAACAACTATCGAACGGCCATCTTCAGTTAACGCAGGTTCCACAGATCGCATCAGCCAGCGAGCGCCTCGTCATCAGCGGTTCAGGTTTTGCAGGAGACGCGGACAAGAATTCCGTTGAAGTCGATGGCAAGCGCGCGTTGGTGCTCGCATCGTCGCCGGTTCAATTGGTACTGGCGCCTCTCGCGGATACAGCACTCGGTCCAGAAAAACTCTTCATAACAACACGCAGCGGCGAAATGACCGCGAACATCACCTTCGTCAACATCGTTCCGATGAGCTTTTCAGATGTGCAGATCCGCTCCGGAAAGGAGGCTGCGATTCATTTGCTGGTTCAGGGGACAGCGGAACCTCTCAATATGGAAATCAAAAATCTGACCCCGGGAGTAGCCCAATTCAAGCGGGGTAACATGCTTCTGGTTCGGTCTAAAGGCGGGACAGACAATTGGGCAATCATCCGGATCAAAGGTCTCGCAGCCGGCCAATTTTCGTATTCCGTAGGACTTAAAGCCCCGTCGGTAACGCTAAACGCGCGGGTTACGAGAGATTTCCTTCGCGCTGCACAGAAAATCGCAGGGGCCGATACTGGAAAGAAGATCAACTCAATCGTAAAAGAGCTCCAACAAAGAGGCGCGAATTGGGATAACCTGTCCAAGAGACTTCGGGAAATCGCAGAGTCTGGTGGATCTCCAGATTTTCAAGCGCTAATCCGCGCTGCCGATCGGTCAATGAGCGGATCTTGAGCAGGAAGATCGCACAGATTTTCACAATTTTGAGCTGGTTTCGAGCGCTCGAATCGGAATATCAGACAGATCTCCTTGCGCAATCCGTTTGACATTCCCTTGCAGATGATCGAGTTTGCTTCCCGCTTCTTCATGAGACTGCTGCGCGCGACGCAAATGTCCTCCGAGCGTCTCATACATCTTGGCAAAAGATTCCAATTGGACTTGCAGCCCTGAAAGCTCGGCCAAAAGATTGCGCGCATTTTCGGCAACTTGCATTCCCTTCAATCCCATCAGAATTGCACTCAAATAGGCATGAAGCGTATTGGGAGAAACCGCGAAAATGCCTTTGCTCCGGCAATAGTCATCCAAGCGGCCCAATTTTCCATCTGATGTCATCAGAAGTTCGTAATAAACGCTCTCAGATGCCACAAACATCAGGGCCACATCGAGAGTTCCTTCATCTTGGAGGATGTACTTCTCAGCGATGCTGTCTGCGTGTTTGCGCACAGCTTGAAAAAACTCCTTGCGCGACTCCTCCCCACAATCGACCAACCGCCGATAGCTCTCGAGCGGGAATTTCGAGTCGATGGCGATCACCTTGTCGCCACAGTGCACTGCGGCGTCGACGATTGCTCCGGTCGAGAATCGGTATTGCGCTTCGTAAGCGCTCGCGGGAAGTGCATCCGCAAGCAGCGTTTCGAGTGCAATTTCCCCAAGCGAGCCACGCGTTTTCGCGCCGCTGAGAACAGTTTGTAACGCTTGAGTTGCACTCGAGAGATCCCGACCGGCTTGTTGAATTTCACCGAGCTGCTTGCCAACGCGGCTGAGCACCTCCTGTGAACTGCGCAACTCGCTCGAAACGGCGGCCTGCGCCTTGGAAACCAATTCGCCGGAACTTGCGAGTCCGCTCTGGAGAGAGGAATTGACCTGACCCAACTGCTGAAGAACTGTTTGGGTGGCCTGCGTCAGTTGGCCGCTCACGGCTTGAAGATGCGACGCTAGCGCAGTTTGTACATTGCGATCCGACTCCGTTTCGTTTTCTTTAGCGTTCTGCTGTCGGACCACAATCCATGCCAATACCACCACCGCCGAAATCAAGCAAACAAGGGCCACTATTGCGAGCACTTCCATCGTACGTTACCTCAGGCGAACAAATAGTGAACACAAAACACTATAGCGGATTCGCTCGAACGTGAACAGACCCAAGTGCGAGGTCGATTGGAATTGCCTTACGAATGCAACCGCGTGAATTCTATTCTTTACTGTCGGCTATTCGAACGAGAGGAGTGGACTCGGCGGTACCGGAAGTGGCGATTGTTTGTGGGCCACGCCAGTTGTCTAGCACGGCTACTTGGTGGACACAAGAGACGG
>JASHYE010000097.1 GCA_030043155.1 Candidatus Acidiferrales bacterium
TCGGCGCAAATCGTTAAGCCATAGCTGGCGTTTTCGACGTTGCATCCCGTGAAAACGCGCCCGGATTTCGCGCGCACGGCTGCGCCCACACGAAAATGGGAAAACGGTGCATGCGCATTTTCGCGGACCGCCCGTGCGGCGGCGATCAATTCATTATCGGCGGACATGCAAGGATTATGCCTTCAAATCGGCTTCCAGGCGAGGCAGGACCGCGTGAAGCAGAGCAATGAACTGCCCGCTGACGCGGTTGCCGGTTTGCAGCACCTCATCGTGATCAAGCGGTTTATCAAGCACACCCGCGGCCATATTTGTGACGCATGATATTCCCAGCACTCGAATTCCCATGTGCCGCGCCGCTATCACCCCTGGCACTGTGGACATTCCGACCACGTCCGCGCCTATCGTGCGCAGATAACGAATCTCCGCCGGCGTTTCATAGCTCGGGCCGGGAACCGCAGCATAAACTCCTTCATGCATATCAATGCCTAATCGCCGGCCTTCTTCAAGAGCAATCGCGCGAAACGATTTGGAATATGCCTCGCTCATATCGGGAAAACGCGGCCCGAAGCGGTCATCATTGGGGCCAGTCAGGGGATTCCTGCCAAGCAGATTGATGTGGTCACGCAGAATCACCAGATTCCCCGGCTTAAGACTCATATTAATTCCGCCCGCTGCGTTGGTGATAACCACAGCGGAAATCCCCAGCCGCGCGAAAACGCGCATCGGAAAAATCACTTCGGCGGGCGAGTAGCCCTCATAGAGATGAACCCGACCTTGCATCACCGCTACAGCAATGCCGGCGCTTTTGCCGATGAGCAGTTGCCCCGCGTGGCCAATCGCCGTCGAACGCGGGAAATTCGGTATGCGTGCATACGGAAGCCGCGTAGCCAAGTCTAGCCCCTCGGCAAATGCGCCAAGCCCCGAACCGAGCACGATGGCGATTCGCGGGCGCAGCTTCGTTTTCGCACGAATGAATTTTGCAGCCGCTTCCGCGCGAGCGAACTCGCGGCCTGCTGCTCCGCGGGAATTGTTGCGGGACTTCATTTCAGCATGATTCCCACAATCGCCGCGGACATCAGATTGGCGGCGGTTCCAGCGAGCATCGCGCGAATGCCCAGTCGCGCCAGTTCGTCTTTCTTATTTGGCGCCAGCGCGCCAATGCCGCCGATTTGAATTCCAATCGAGCTGAAGTTTGCGAAGCCGCACAAGGCATAGGTAGCAATTGTGAACGAACGCGGATCCAGCACCGCTTTCATGGGCCCCAGCCGACCATACGCAATCAGCTCGTTCAAGACCATCCTCGTCCCGAGCAAGCCTCCCACTTTACTCGAATCATGCCAGGGAACGCCGATAAGCCACGCCACCGGAGAAAGGACCCATCCGAAAATCTGCTCCAGGCTCGACGGAAAATGCGGCATGCCGGCGTGCGCGAGCCAATTGTGCACTCCGCCGAGAATACCATCGCACAAATAAATCACAGCGATAAACGAAATCAGCATCGCAGCCACGTTCAGCGCAAGGTAAAGCCCATCAATTGTGCCGCGCGAAAGCGCGCCAAGGGCGTTGGGATCTTTCTCCAGTTTGGCCATCTCGACGCGACCGGCAGTCACAGGCCTTTCGGTTTCAGGAACCAGCATTTTCGAGAGCAGCAGCGTACCCGGAGCTGTCATGATCACCGCCGTGATCAGATGTTTCGCGTCCACACCGAAAGCGATGTACGCTGCCATGATTCCGCCGGAGACGTGCGCCATGCCGCTGGTCATGATGCACATCAGCTCGGAGCGCGTCACCTCCGGAAGAAATGGCCGGATCGTCAGCGGCGCTTCGGTCTGGCCCATGAAAATGCTTGCCGCAAGATTCAGCGATTCGGCGCCGCTGGCCGCCATCAGGCGCGTCATCAGCTTCGCCGCCTGCTTCACAATGAACGGCATAATGCCGTAGTAATAGAGAACGGCAAAAATTGCCGCGATAAAAATAATTGTCGGTAAAACCTGAAACGCGAAAAGCAACCCAAGCTTCGAATTCTTCGCACCCAGATCGCCGAAGACAAATGTCGAGCCGTAGTAGGAATAATCGAGGAGCTTAGTCACTGCCGCACCGATCACCGCAAAGACTTCGCGGCCGATGTTCGTATCGAGCACGACAAATGCGAACGCCACCTGTAGCCCAAGGCCCCAGGCCACGGTTTTCATGCGAATTGCGCGGCGATTGGTGGAGAAAAGATACGCAAGGCCCAAAATCGCGGCCATGCCAAGAAGGCCAATCCAGTGGCGATGCATTTTCCTCCCTTGAAAATGCAAACCTGCCAGACCCTTGCGAGGTGCTGATCCTTACGATCCGATAATTTTGCGAATCAATGGCTGCGGCTGCGGCGGCTCATCGCTCACGATAAAACTCGTTTCAATCAAAGCGAGCGCTTCGCGAAGCCTAGGCTCCGCATCGTATTGCACGTTACACAGCACGTCGCCCGCGCGCACCACATCGCCAACTTTCTTTGCGAGCACAATTCCCACTGCAGGATTGATCGTATCATCCTGCTTTTCGCGTCCGCCGCCGAGGATAGCGCATGCCTTTCCGATCTGCTCGCACGCTATACGCGAAATGTAACCGCTGCGCGCGCTGCGAATCGCTTCCGCGCTCTTCGCCCTCGGCAGCCGATCCGGTTCATCCACCACACGCTCATCCCCGCCCTGCTGCCGGATGACCTGCTGAAATTTATCACGAGCGCGGCCTGTCGCAATCATTTCTTCCGCGATTTTTATTCCTTCCTCAATGTCCCCTGACCCGCCGCCGAGGAAAATCATCCGCGCCGAAAGTTCGATGGAGAGCTCGCGGAGGTCCGCTGGACCTTTTCCATCCAGCACCTGCACGCATTCTTCAACCTCGAGGGCATTTCCCACGGCATTGCCCAGCGGCTGATCCATGTCCGAGATGAGCGCCACGACGCGCTTGCCCATGCGCTTGCCCGTATCCACCAGCAATTCCGCCAGCGCCACGGCATCATTCTCTTTTTTCATGAACGCTCCGCTGCCCGTTTTCACGTCCAGCACGAGCGCGTCCACTCCTTCCGCCAGCTTCTTCGACATGATCGACGCGCAGATCAGCCCGGGACTCTCCACCGTTGCGGTCACATCGCGAAGCGCGTACAAGCGCTTATCCGCCGGCGCGATTTCCGGCGTCGCCCCGCTGAGCGCACAGCCACACGCTTCCAATGCTTCGCGAAATTCCTGCTTCGTCAGATTGACGCGAAACCCCGGAATTGATTCCAGCTTGTCCAGCGTACCGCCCGTGTGGCCGAGGCCGCGCCCGCTCAGCATGGGAACGTAAATTCGCTTCCCATCCAGATTCCCGCGCGAACCCGCCGCGGCCACAATCGGCGCCACAATCAGCGAAGTCTTGTCGCCTACTCCGCCTGTTGAATGTTTGTCTACTTTTGCCCCGCGCAGCTCCGAAAAATCCATTACTTCGCCGGAGCGCAGCATCGCATCCGTGAGGAAAGCGGTTTCCGCCCGCGTGCTTCCGCGGCACACTACGGCCATAAGCCATGCAGCCAATTGATAGTCGGGAATGGTTCCTTGCGCGGCGCCGGAAACTAAATGGAAGATTTCTTCCCGGCTCAACTCCCCGCCGTCTCGTTTTTTGCGGATCAGATCAACGATGCGCATGAGGCCGGGCGGACCAGCCGTCACTCGAAAAACTGCAGGACAATTCAACGGAAGCAGTACGTCGGGATTCGAGCACGAAATGCGGTATCTCCGAAGGGCAGCCGTAGCGCACCGGCAAAACCACCGTGCCGAGGCCGCGGCTCACGTAAATCTGCGTCCTTCCGAGCCTGTCGCGCCCTTTTTTGAAACGCATTTTCTCATCGGAGCGGCCGTATACGCAGCCAATCAGCGGCAATCTCACTTGCCCGCCGTGCGTGTGGCCGGAAAGCACGAGAGGAATCCGAAGCTCCGCCGCCTCTTCGATGATCGCCGGATTATGCGAAAGCAGCAGGGTCGGCGTATCTGTGGGAACACCGTGCATTGCGCGCGGCAAATCCGCCCGGTACAGAAAATCATCAATGCCGGCGACACAGAATTTCTGCCCGCGTCTTCGCAGCATCACGTGCCGGTTGCGCAGCACTTCGATTCCCCGGCGATCCAGCGCCGCGGCAATTCTGTCCGCGTCCACGCGGAAATCATGATTCCCCAGCACGGCAAACACGCCTTCTCGCGCGCGCAACGCCCCAAGCATCTCCGCAACCGGCTCGATGTAATTCCGCGAGTGCGTCACGAAATCGCCCGTCAGCGCCACAATGTCTGCATCCAGATTATTTGTCAGCTCCACCGCCAGGTTGACCACAGCGGCCGGCAAATAAAGGCCATGATGAATATCCGTGAGCTGAACGATGCGCAGCCCGCGAAAGTTCTCGGGCAAATCGGCAAATCCGATGCGATGCTCGGTAACTTCAATGCGGGAGCGCAGCGCCAGTTGCTTCAGCTGGCGAATTCCGCTGGACTGCCCCAGCGAATACGTTTCTACGCCGCCATTGCGCCAGCGACCCTTCATTCGATGCCAGGGCTCAGCCAGAGTGCGGCGTTTCAGTTGTGGGAGGACGTAAGTGTATGCCATCCAATATCCATCGTTATTGCGAAGGTGCAGGCTAACACCGGGCGTGCTGTGGAGTAAAGGCGGAAAGGCGCTGGATTTGCGCAGCGGATTACCTGTACTTGAGTGCTACCCTCATATTCCCTGCATCAGTACTCGAATACTTAGATGCCGGAAATCGCCTTGGTTTTGCCAGAGACGTCTACCCTGCCGCTGTCGCGAATGCGCTCCGCTACCTTGCGCATCTCCTCGTGAATTAATCCGTTCGACGCGAGGCATTCCTGATCGCCGGGACGATAAGGCTCGCCGGAGAAATTCGTCACTTTGCCTCCCGCTTCACGCACCAACAGAATTCCCGCAGCCGTATCCCACGACTTCAATCCAAACTCCCAAAATCCTTCGAATTGTCCGCACGCTACCGAACACAAATCCAGCGCTGCCGCACCTGCGCGCCGCACCCCATGCGAACGCAATGTAAACTCCCAGTAATAATGGATGTTCGGATTTTGTACCCGCTTGTGTGCCGGAAAACCCGTCGCCAGCAAGCTGCGCGAAAGCTTCTCCGCCGAAGAAACCACAATCGCACTACCGTTTCGCTGCGCTCCCTGCCCGCGAATCGCGCTGAACATCTGGCCGTTCACCGGATTATAAACGACGCCGACCAGCGGCTCGCCTCGATGCAGCAACCCAATCGAGACGGCGAAAACCGGATACCCGTGGGCGAAATTCGTCGTGCCATCCAGCGGATCAACATGCCATTCGTATTCTGCCGCTGCGCCTGCGCCCGACGCCCCGCCTTCTTCTGCCACGATCGCATGCTCCGGAAATTCCTCGCGCAGGCGTGCCAGAATTGCTGCCTCGGACTTTCGATCCGTCTCCGTCACGATGTCGACTTCGCCCTTATAGGAAATAGCCTTCGGGCGATCCATCGCTGCCGCGATAATTTCTCCCGCTTCGCGCGCAGCGGCGATGGCTACGTCCAGAAATCTCTCGGGATTTTGCTTCGTTTCGGTCATCAATTGTTGCTGGGATTTGCTTCGGCCCTCGGCGGCCCGGCCTCGAAATAGCCTTTGCGGTAATGCAGCGTATACGTGCCTCCGGGGATCTCCAAGTCGATGCCGCAGTAGGTCCCTGGCTTTTCTTTCGGGTGCGGATAGTAGCTCAGCAAGTATTGTGTGCGCAGCTCGCGGCTGATCTGCTGAAACATGGTATCCAGATCGTTCATTCCTTTTGGATAGTAAACCGCGCCGCCCGTCGAATCGATGATCGTGTCAATGGCGTGCTCCCCTCCCGTGTAGCGCCCGCCCTCGGTCGGGACAGCACGCACGAGAATCGTATACAGCAGCGCCTCTGACGCAATGGCGTTTCGCCGCGCGTCCTCAAAGCTCGACTTGCTCGTCGTTTCGCCGGCATCTGTCACCAGAACAATCACTCGCCGGCGATCCTTGGGCAGAGTTTCCAGTTGCTGCGAGCCAAGTACAATGGCGTCATAGAGTGAAGTTCCCGCGCCGGGCGCAATCCTCTCCGCTGCCGCTTCCAGTTTCGGGATGTTCGACGAGAAATCCCCTAGCTCAGTCACATAGTCAGAAAATTCGAAAACTCCCAGCAGGTCATTCGGTTGCACCACCAGCTTGATAAAGCGCGCCACTGCCTCATCTTCGAATTTCGTATCCTTCAGCGTGCTCAGACTCGAATCCACCATCATCGCCAATTCGAGCGGCCGGTCGGTCTGTGTTTCAAACTTAGCAATAGTCTGCGGCACACCGTCCTGGGAAAGCCGAAACGCCGACTCCGGCAAGTCCGCCACCGGCTTGCCGTTTGCGTCCAGCACGCTCGCGGGCACGGTCACCAGGTCTGTCTGCACGCGAAGCCGCGCCTCCTCTTCCGCCTGGCTCTGCGCCTTTGCGCTTGCCACTGCAAAAAAAACTGCTCCTGCGCAGAAACCAAGCGTTACAAAAACCAGCGAGCAGCTCCGGGCGCGTCTCTTCTCGAATCTCATGTTATGGACTAGATGTCCGTTGCGGCGAAAAGGCTTCCGCCGCGATCTTCTCGCCTTCCGACCACACCGCCCCATCCGCGAAAAATTCCTTCTTCCAGATCGGCACCACGCGCTTGAGCGTGTCGATGCCATAGCGGCAAGCGTCAAACGCCGCCGCGCGATGCGCCGAACTGACCGCAATCAGCACACTCGTTTCCCCAATCTCCAATCGCCCCAACCGGTGAACGATGGCCAACCGGTCAATCGCGAATCGCTTGCGCATCTCCGCGCCGATCTCGCGCATTTTCGCAAGCGCCATTGCCTCGTATGCCTCGTATTCCAGATAAAGCGTGCTCTTGCCGCGCGAGTGATTGCGTACAATTCCTTCAAACACCGCAACCGCCCCATCCTCCGCAGCCTTCAACGATGCGACAATTCCATCTGTCTCGATTCTCGCGCGCACGATTCGCACAATATCCTCAACAGCAATTGCTGACCCGCCGCTCACCGGCGGAAGAAATGCAACTTCGTCTCCCGCGCGCGGTTTTGCGTTCCAAGGCGCGTATTCCTGATTGATCGAAGCCGCCACAGAAGAGCGAAATTCCGCCAGCCGCGGAAATCTTTGCGCAAAACTCGCGTAAAGATCCTCCAGCCGCACACCCGCTGCCGCGTCGAAGGTTTCTTCGCCCACGATGTCCTTCAATTGTCCAAAGAAGAGAACACGCACGACCATGTGTCCCATTCTATCGTGCCCTCCCACTGCACCGCTATTCTTCGCCGCAACCTTGTTTCGAC
>JASHYE010000098.1 GCA_030043155.1 Candidatus Acidiferrales bacterium
ATATCAAAGTGCGCGGTCTGGGGACATTGTTGGCTGCCTCACCGAATGGCGGACCAGTGGCGAAAATCGAGGTAGGGGAGACCCAGTCGGGGGACATTCGTCCAGGACAAAGAGCTGATGTGGACACGCACAAAGGCATCGTGAAGGGCCACGTCATGAGTATCAGTTCGGAAGTTGTCAACGGCACACGTAGCACATTCATTGCGCTGGATTCGGCGGTACCGAGCGGAGTGGCCACGCACGCGGTCGTGGAAGGGACTATTCAAATCGCCAAGCTCGAAAACGTCGTTTACGTGGGACGGCCAGTCATGGCGGAGGCGCACTCTCAGGGACGGCTATTCAAAATCATCGACAATGGAAAAGAGGCGGTGCAAGTGCGCGTGGAATACGGACGCGTAAGCGTGGCCGCGGTACAGATTTTGTCAGGGCTCAAGCCCGGCGACAAGGTCATCCTTTCTTATATCACGCCATACGAGACGTTCTCGCGCCTCGAGATTAAACAGTGAAGACGGGCGATCACTGGTGGGGAAATAAGGATTTGACATTATATCAACATATGTAGAGTATTAATGCGAGCTGAACCCTGATTCTTGTGGGTTCGCCGGAGGACGACGATGACGACGATGAAAAGCATTCGTGTGATGGCAATCGGGCTCGTTGTAGCAGGTGCGTTGGCCTGTGGCGCGTTGCTTGCGGGACAACTGCAGGCGAGAACGCAGCAGGCGGGAAGGCAGCAGGCCATGGCAACCCCAGCTTCAGCGGCTGCGGAGCTTCAAACTGGAATCAGTCTGGTAAAGACCGTTGTCACCGCCGAAATAGTCTATTCCGGCGCCCACGGCTCGTTCGTTTCCTGGGATGAACTGTATCAATCGCCCGACACGCAAAAGCTCTGGCAGCCATCTTCCGAACAACCGAATTTGCCGCAATTGCATATCTCGGCTGGCCCGGAAGTGGTCCCGGGCTGGACGCTCAGCGTGCTGGCTTCGCCTGACGGGAAAACTTTTCAGGTATGGGCGCGCAATTCGACTAACCAGTGCGGGCTTTCCGTGCTCAGCAACGAGACCGGCATCATTTACGCGGGTGGTTATTGGAACTGCGTTCAGTTGGCGCCGGCGCAAAAATAGCCGGTGGAAGGGGCCGTTTTCCCGGCATAAGGGAGCGGCTTCAATAGCGCAGAGCTTCGCGAGAGGCGCGAAGCTCTGCGCTACAAAAAGCTGGCGGCATAAAGCCGCCGCTACGAAGAAAAAGCAAAGCAGATTTGTGGCCGGATGCTGGTCGCATCCGCTCGGAATGACAATCGTAGAGAGCGAGGCGCGAAGCTCTGCGCTACAGAAAAAGCGGGCGGTGTAAAACCGCCCCTACAAGGCAGAACAGCGCCGAAGCGAGATCCTTCGACTCGCAAAAGGCGCTCGCTCAGGATGACAACGGAAGACAAGGCGTGGACGCGCTGCGATGCGTTGCATCGCGCGGGCAGGCGCGGGCTTGGTCCTTCGATCCCGCCACGGCGGGTAAACCTCAGGGTAAACAAGCAGCGCTCTCACGAAGACAATGCAGATTCCTCGTCGCCGCTCTTCGCGGTGCGAAGAGCGAATCGCTCCTCGGAATGACAACGTAGAACGCGACGTGCGAAGTTATTCGATGCGAAGGACGGACATGGGAGAGATAGAGGCAGCGCGGAACGGAAAAAACGTGACACGTTTTGCGTGGATGATGCGGACGATAGCTTAGGGCAGTGCGCTGGGAGAAAAAACTGTTCCGGGCGGCGGGTGAGGCTCGCCCGGAACGGTTGGTGAAAATTAGAAGAGTATGGGAGTGCTATCGCGGATGAGACGAGACGGTGTGGCCGCGACCGTCACGCGTTTCGTTCGATTTGAAATTGGTGACGTGGCCGGGACGCTTGCCTGCAGCGGGTTTTTCATTCCGAGCGGGCATGTGTCCTTTATAGCCGTGCTTAGGATCGTAGTGATTATTCACGTGGCCATTGAAACCGGGATGGCCATGGAACCACGGTCCAGCACCGATGAAAACGCCACCGACGAACCATTCCGGCCCGTAATAACCGTAAGGCGCGCAAGCGTACGGCGCGTAATCAAAATACCCGTACGGACAAACAGGGGCAGGCCCGATATTGATGGTGACCTGAGCCTGCGCTTTGGGAGCGGCAACAGCGAAGCAGATTCCAGCAATGGCAGCGAGCACCAGGTATTTGAGTCTATTCATGGATTCTCCTCGTTTCTGCAGGATTGTGAGAGCTGGTATGCGCGTACGCTGCGGAGTTCGCGAAAGGGAGCGCGGGCAGTGTAAGCACGTGATCATCATAGCGTAAGTTGAAAGATAGAGGGAAGCGGTTCCATTCAAGGGCAAGTATGTGGGACGATTTTAAGCCGCGACATCGCGTTTCTTAGATAGCAAATTGAGGGACGCAGGGAATTTGCAGAGCGCGCGCGAGCTTGCGTGAAATTTTTTTAGCAGCGGAGTTCGTTGCCTTCGTCTTCTTCTTGCGCGGCGAGGTTGCTGTCGGTGCGCGGAGGGAATTCGCCGTAAAGGTCAGGTTCTGACGCGTGCGATGCGGCCGCGAGATGACGGGCGAGGTAGGCAGCCAACTGGGATGCCTGTTCGCGGATTTCAGGCACGGCGGTGGTTTCCCACAGAAGACCCTTTCGAGCTGGGCCAATGGCATAAATCGAGCGCGAGGGCTTGCCGGAGGAATCGATCAGCGCGCCGTTGGCATCGAGGTCGAGTCCGAGAAACAGAGGATCAGGACGAGCGATGCGCTGGGCAAGGAGCCGCTTAATCAGAGGCGCGTCCATGCGGCGGCAATCGGTTTCCGGTCCAGCGCAGTTGATGACGCGATCGACGCGGAGAACGTGTTTGGCGTGAGTCTTGCGGGCGCAGAAGGAAATTTCGGCGCGGTCGCGAAATTCGCGATAGTTTGTGATTCTGCCCGCGTGCAGCGTTGCTTTTCCATCGCGAAGAAGAGCGGTGATCGCGTCGCCGATTTCGGCGGCCATGCGATGGCGATTCGCGTCCCAATAGGGGCGCAGGTGGCGCAAGAATCTTCTGCGTTCATCGATTGGGAGGGATTGCCAAATCTGCTGCGTCACCGGGCGAAGCGCGTCGATGACGGAGCGCCAGTCCTCGCCTGAATCGGCAGCGGCACGAAGCTGGGTGCGCACAAGGTGCAGCAAGCCGCGGATGGTTCGGGGACTTTGCTCGTTCCAAAACTGAGGCCAGCGGCCCTTGGGCCGATGCGGCTGAGGGAGCAGGCCACGGCGTGAAAGCATATGAATGTGGCCGGCGAAGCCCTGGGCTTTGAGCGCGAGAGCCACGTCGACGGCGGTCAAGCCGGAGCCGATGAGGAGGACGTTGCCGTTTTGCGGAATATCTTGCAGTGCTTGGTGCGACCACGGATGCGGAACGTAGCGTTTACAGTGATCGGAGAGGCCGCGAACATTGAGGTTCGGGGGAGGGAAATTTCCAACGGCCAAAATGACGA
>JASHYE010000099.1 GCA_030043155.1 Candidatus Acidiferrales bacterium
GCGATTTTGCGCGAAGAGGGATGGCTTTCGGAGTCCACTACAGCCGAAATCGAGCAATGGATGCGCGACGCGGCGGAGTCGTTAGGGTTGCAGGTTGCGCTCCATCCAACGGGAGAAGAAAAGCCGCGTTTACGGGAGCTATTGGCGCTGATTTTTTCGTATGACGCGGCGAGAATGTTGGAATTGAAAGACAATCAGGCGGTGATGGCGCGGGAGGAAGCGCGCGACGTGATTCGCGAGCTGGCCAGCCGGGTGCTGGCGGGAGGGGAAATCGATTCGGAGCGGTTGCGCGAAATCATCGCTGAGCTGAAGGCGATATTCGGATCCGGTGGCCGCAAGATTTTCTATCTGCTTCGCCTGGCACTTGCGGGACGGACCGGTGAAGGCGAATTGGATCGCGTTATCCTGCTGCTGGACAGAGCGGCGCAGCTTTCTTTCAGCATCCCGGTGAAGAGCGCGCGCGCACGCATGCTCGAATTTTGCGCGACGCTTCGCTGACGAGAACAAGCGACGACAATGGACCAACTTGCAGGAATCCATGCAGTTGAAGAGGCGCTGGCTGCCGGTCGGCCGATTCGGCGGATTGTGATCGCGCGTGGACAGCACGGCAGTCGCGTCCAGAAAATTTTGGACCTGGCGCGTTCGCGCGGCGTCACTGTGAGGTTCGAAGACCGCACGCAACTGGACCGCGCCAGCGGGTCGCAACATCATCAGGGGGTGATCGCATTTGCGGCGTCGAAAGCTGCGGTGGAAATCGAAGACCTGCTGAAAACGGAAAGCCCGAGTCAACTGCTCGTTTTGCTGGATGGCGTCGAGGACCCACACAATTTGGGTGCGATTGTGCGAACCGCGCTGGCGGCAGGCGCGGACGGGATAATCATTCCCGAGCGGCGATCCGCCGGATTGACAGAAACGGTTGCGCGCGTTTCCGCCGGCGCTCTGGCGCATTTGCCCGTGGCGCAGGTGAAGAATTTGGCGAGGGGGATTGAGCAACTGAAAGAAGCGAACTTTTGGGTGATCGGGCTCGAAGAAAATGCGCAGAAGAACTACACGGAAGTGGATTACAAAGGGCGCATTGCGATTGTCATGGGCAGCGAAGGCGCGGGATTGCATGAGCTGGTGCGCAAGCGCTGCGACTTTGTGGTTTCCATTCCGACGAGCGGCCCGGTAGGTTCGCTCAATGTTTCAGTGGCCGCCGGAATTGTGCTGTTTGAAATTGTGCGTCAGCGCAGAAGCGCGTCGTGAGCGAAAAAGAGCTACTTATCGTATTGAATCAGTGAGAAGACTTCGGTGCCGTTCAGCTTCTCGCGGCCTTTCAGAAAGCTCAACTCAACAGCGAATGCAGCGCCGGCAACCTCAGCTCCCAGGCCGCTTATTAGTTTCACGGCTGCTGCAGCGGTTCCTCCAGTGGCCAGCAAGTCGTCGCATACCAGTACGTGCTCGCCAGGCTTTACAGCGTCCTGATGGATTTCCAGTTTGTCCGTCCCGTACTCCAGTTGATAGGTGATTTGCTGCGTTTTCCACGGCAGCTTGTTGGCTTTGCGGACGGGAACAAATCCGGCGCCGAGGCGATAGGCAAGCGCGGGCGCGAAGATGAATCCGCGAGCCTCAATTCCAGCGACGATATCGATATGCTTGCCGGCAAATTTCTGGCACAAGCTGTCAATGAGGGCGTGAAAGCCTTTCTTGTCCTGCAGGAGCGTAGTTAAATCATAGAAGAGAATGCCGGGCTTGGGGTAATCGGGCACTTCGCGAATCAGCTTCTTGAGTTCGTTCATTTCAACTTCCTTCCGATCAAGGATCGCGCTCGATGGAAAAATTGGACGAAAATCTCTCTTCCACGCTAGCTTCTTCGTCAATCACTTCGGCGACCGAAGCGCCATGTGGCCCGCGCTCCAGTTCCCGCCGCAGACGGGAGAGTTGGGACGAGGAGCCGATGGCGTAGACTTCCACGCGGCCGTCGCGAAGATTCTTCACGTATCCGGCAATGCCTATGCGCGCGGCCGCACGTTGCGTGAAATAGCGGTAGCCGACCCCCTGCACCATGCCGGTAACGCTGAAACGCTTCGCGACGCTTGCCTCGGCCAATTCCCGCCCACCTGACAGGGGAGGATTTTACCAGAGCTGTTCAGATGCGCCAGAGCGTTCTATGTAGTGCAGGCTGCACATAAGGCGAAAACATTTGCATTGCGGGCGAAGGTCATGAAAATGGGCCGCGCGAAGTATGTGCAAGTGGCTGACGGCGTGGCCTTTAAATCTGTGAGGTGGTGAATGGAATTGGACTGCCACGTGCTGGTGAACCCTTCTTGTCCCGTGTTCCGAGGAGATGCTATGAAACTGCGCTATGCTCTGTTGATTGCTCTTGCCTGTCTTTTTGCCGCCCCGTTCGCGCAGGCATCGCCTGTGGATCCGTCGGTAATTGTCAATAAGAAGGGCGGAGATGCGATCACTTTTTCGAAGAATTCGATCACGGACCCGTTGGTAATAACGTTAAACGCCCAAGGATTGCTGCCCCTCGAGTACATAGACTATACGGGTCCGACGCGTCAGAATCTTTATATAGCGCTGGCCGGCTCGCTCCCATTCGAAACGTTCACTTGCGGACCATCTAACATTTTCACGGGATGTGACCTTGTCAGCACCGTGGGCACGGCGTTCAGCGACGATGTCGAACTCAAGTTCCTTGGAACGCTTACGGCAGGGACCTACGGCATTCAGGTCAGCTCGGCGCCTGAGCCGGCTACAATTTTGCTGCTGCTAACCGGCGGCGCGATGCTGATCGGCTTTGGCCGCAAGTGGTAGGCTGTCGCGCCGATTCCTAAGGCCTTTTGGCTGAGAATTCTTTGATCAGTGCGGTAAATTTCGGGTTGCTGTGCAAGTTTTCCAATACCTGATCGCCAGAAGCATAATCCGCAGGGTAGTGCTTTTCCAGGGCCTCGCGTAGCACTTTCAATGCGCTGTCTTGCCGGTTGAGAATGGCGTCGACTTCCGCCTCATAATAGATGTAATCCACGTTGCTCTTCTCCAAGGCGCGGGCACGACTGATGAAGGTGTCAGCCTGTTGCGCGTTGCCTATTTTCGCGTAGGAGAGGGCGATTTGCGCCATCGTCGAGGCGCTCTGCGGATTGGTTTGCAGTTCTTTGTACCCCAGCGCGATAGCCTGCTGATAGGTCTGGGTGGCTTTATCCCGCTGACCGGACCAGCGATAAGCGTCCGCCAGATTGACAACCACCTCAGAATCATTGGGATTGAGCGCCACAGCTTTTTCGTAAGCAGCGGCAGCCTGCGTATATTGCTGCAAGAAAAAGTAAGCTGTTCCCAGATTGGAGTAGGTGGTCCAGTAAGGCTCGATTTGGAGCGCCTTCTGGAAATAAAAAATGCATTCCTGATATTTGCCTTCGCGGAGATAAACGTTGCCGATGTTTTCGTATCCGACGTCGACATCCGGAGCAAGCACTGTGATTTGATGGAAAGCTTCCAAAGCCCTGGTGTAATCACCTTGCTCGAAGTAGGCGTTTCCAATTTCGTTCTGGTTATCCCAGAAATATGGGTTGAGCTGGATGGCCTTTCCAAACGATTTCATAGCGTCGGGCGCGTCTCCACTCTCCAGGTAAACATCGCCAAGCCGGCGATAGACCTCATCTGATTTGGGGGCGAGGGCAGCGGCGCGCTTCAATTCCGCTACCGCTTCATTGTATTTTCCAGTGGCGCTATATGCGCCGCCCAATGCAAAGTGAACTTCCGGCAGATTGGGGTTGAGTTGCTGGGCTTGTTGTGCGGCCGCCAGAGCCTTCTCGGTCCAAAAGCTATCTTTCTTGATCGTGTTGTACATCGCCAGACTCGCGTCAGCCACGCCTGTATAGGCGAGCGCGAACGAAGGGTCCTTGGCGGCAGCCTGAGTAAAATAGTCCAGCGCGGATTGAATGTCTTTGGACTGCTGACCGCGAAGAGCATCGCGGCCGCGCAAGTAGAGGTCGTAGGCAGCCGCGTTGTCGGTGGGGCGGGCAGCAGCGCGAGCCATTTCGTCGCCCGTGGGATTCAGATCGAGCGCGGAAACGAGCTGGTTATAGATTTGATCTTCGATAGTGAAAAGATCGCCGGTGACGCCATTGAATTCCTTGCTCCACAACCGGTTGCCATCCGTGGCATCCTCCAAGTTCATGATGACGCGAATCTGATCGCCGGAACCTTGAAGCATTCCCTGAACCAGCAAATTTGCGCCGAGAGCGCTGCCGAGCTGAGCAAGGGATTCATTCTGATTGATCTTGGCGGCGTCAGAGGACGTCATGCGAACGTCTTTCAGTTGAAAGAGCTTGGCGGAAAGCGCTTCCTGGATGCCTTCGGCAAGATAGCCAAGCTGATGAGCGTCGCCCAGCACTTGAAGCGGCAGGACGGCGATGAATTTACCGCTGGAGATTGGCGGTACGCCAGCAGGCCTTGCAACGGCGGATGAGGCGGTGGACGGCGCGGCTGGACGAAAAATGTGGCGAACGGACGGAATAGAAATAAGCGCGGCTAGGAGAATTACTGCCCCGGCAGCGATCCACCAGAGCTTCGGAACGGCAGATAGCCGCGCTGGCAAGCTCTTCGTTGCCGGCGTAACGTGCCCGGCGCGCAAATCCGAGAGAATATCGCGCGCCTCTTGGTAACGATGCGCGGGATCACGCTCCAGGCAACGAAGGATGATGCGCGAGAAATAATCGGGCAGTTCGGGATTGAGCTGCTTCGGATTCGGGGGCTTTTCCTTGACGCGGCGGTACATGATCTGCAGCGTCGAATCGCCCTTGAACGCGTCCTCGCCCGTGACCATCTCAAACAAAATCAGCCCGAGGGCATACAGATCCGAGCGCTTGTCGATCTGGCCGCCTTCGACCTGCTCCGGCGCCATATAGCGCGGCGTGCCGAGGTATTGGCCCGTTCGCGTCATTCCCGCGCTCGTGGATTCGAGCGATTTGGCGAGGCCAAAATCGGAGACGTAAACGTGATCGCCCGCTCCCATCAGAACATTTTGCGGTTTCAGGTCGCGGTGAATGATTCCTTCGGAATGCGCGGCATCGAGCGCTTCACAAAGCTGCTGTGCGATGTTCTGCGCGCGATCGATTGGCATTTTCCCGGAGTGAAACAGATGATGCAGGTCTGGCCCGTCCACAAAGGCCATGGAAATGAACTTGACTCCGTCGGCTTCGCCCAAATCGTGAATACGCAGGATGTTCTTGTGAGAGATACGGCTGGCGAGGAGCAGCTCCTGCTTGAAGCGCTGCATAGCATTGGGATCGCTGCTCAACTCAGGCTGAAGGACTTTGAGGGCGATAGCGCGGTCCAGTTCATTGTCATGGGCTTTGTAAACGCGGCCCATGCCCCCTTGGCCGAGCATTGCTTCGATGCGGTAGCGATGGCCCAATTCGTCGCCCGGCTCAAGTACGCCGTACATGGCCACGGCTGTACGAGCGCCCGTGCGCGACGCGGAGCCGTGAGAGGAAGGTCCCCGTCCTTCGGCAGAAAGCTTTTTAGGGGCAGAAACAGACGTGATAGGCAGCGCGTCCAGCGTTCCATCGGCATCGAACTGCAAGTCAAACGATGAGCCGCACTTCGAGCAGGCCGATGATTGGTCGGAGTTCTCGGTTCGACATTGGGGGCAGATCACGCCTAGTCCTGCTCTTTCCCCGGACGATGAGGTTATGGGATTATCACCCACAGTACGTGCCCCTGCAAGCTTGGCCGTGCGAGGGGAGGTTTTTGTGCATCTAAATCGGAATATGGCGCTCAAATTCATCGGTGGGGGGATTCTGGCAACAATTATGGCCATTTCCGCTGCTCCTGCGCGCGCGCAGAGCGCCGGGCCCATAACTCCGCCGCCGAGCTTCGAGCTCAAGAAGATTCCCGCTAAGCCTGAACCCGCGCCTCCCCCGCTTCCCGCAGACGAAATTATTCAGCGTTTCACACAAAACGAAGACTTGAACAAGAAGCTCTACGATGCGGACATGCTCGATCAGACCCTTAAAGTGGAAGAGCTGGCTTCGGGAGGAGGTACCTACGAACTAGCGAGCCAGGAATACACGAAGCCCGATGGCGAGCGCTATGAAAGTGTGCTGAAGGCGCCGGCATCCGATTTGCATTACACGGAGTTCTCGCTCGAAGATGTGAAGTTCCTTGCGGGGCTGCAATTGTTTTTCCTGACCACGGAAAATTTGCCGGAATACAAACTGTCTTACGAAGGCAAGGAGAAGCTCGACCAAATCACAACGTATGCCTTCCGCGTGCAGCCGAAACAGCTTTTGAGCAAGCCGCTCTTCGACGGAGTGGTATGGATCGACGATCAGGACTTCTCGATCGTGAAAAGCTACGGGCAATACCTGACCGATACCGGGAATTTCGCGGCCAGCTTTCCTTTTCAAATGTTCGACGTTTACCGTGAAAATATTCAGGGGCATCTTTGGCTGCCTACCTACATTCGTTCGGACAGCGAGGTAAAGGCGCAGCAGGGCACGGTTCCTATTCGATTGATTGTGCGCTCGTCGAACTTCAGGCCAAATACAACCCCTGCGAACTCTACTTCCGCGAAGCCCTCCGCGCAGTGAGAAACAGCTTCGTTTCCAGTGGAACCAGAAGCTCAGGCAATTCTGTAATCGAATCCAGCAACCAATTGGGCCGTGCTGCTTTTAACTTGGCTGAAGTGGGAAATGCCCCAGGCACGCCAATCGAGCGAACCCCAGCGCGACGGGCCATCTCAATATCTTCGGGTGTATCGCCAACGTAGACACAATCCGCCGCTCTGATTTGCATGCAGCGCAACGCCGCGCGCAACGGTGCGGGATGCGGCTTGCGCCTCAATGCGTCCTCGGAACAGATGCACGTGGGGAAGAGCGCGGTCAGCCGAAAATGCCGAAGCTGCCGGAGCACGCGCTTGCGGTCGCCGCTCGTGACGAGACCGAGAGCGAATGAACGACTCAAGCGGTTCAGCACAGAGCGCGCGGCAGGCAGCAGTCGCGGATTTTCGTGCTTATAAGCGGCAGTCCATAATCGGTCAGCCTGAGTCCATTGGCGCCGCGGAATTCCTGCTGCTCGATAAACGCGATACCAGTCGGGAGAATAGTGGCGATGGAGCTGCGCATCGGAGAAATCAATTGTGAGGGCCCGAAACATTGCGCGATAGGCGCGAAAATCCGCGTGAAAAGAATCGATGAGCGTGCCGTCCCAGTCGAAGAGGACTGCCCGCGCGGTGGTACGTTCGGGTTCCACGCAAGCAGATTACAGAATGAGCGGAGAAAATTCTAATGAGACTCGGGTGAGGACGGAACCAGATCGTCCCGGTCGAAATCAATGTCATCAAAGGAAGCCGCGAAGCCGTACCAGCCCGGCACGCCGCAAGCCTCGGCGCGTACGACGTGAGCCGCGGTTTTCAGGCGGACGCTTCCGCGGCCAAACGGCCGTTCGACAAGCGAAACTTGCAATTCAATGGCGGTTCCCGGCGCAATGTTGCGGGGAGCAAGGAAATAGATGCCTGAGGAACTTATATTTTTTGTCACAAGGGTGACGGGAGCGGATTCCGCGCAGCCCGCAATACTGATCAACTGCAGAGGCAGGCTCAGATGAGCTCTCGGACTGCGGCGGCGGTCTTCAGCAACGCTGATGGCATGAGTCGGCACGCGCAGAAAGGTTTTATGATGGAGAGCGGGATGGATCTGGTGAACTTCTCGAGCTGGAGCGTTAACGAGCGCGCCGGATAACTGCAATTTCGGAAGTGCCCCCATTGCGAATTCCCCCAAGTCCCGGCGTTCCCCTAGCCGAGATAGGAACTATGCAATGCCAGCCTATAATGCGTCAACCAAGTCAAGAGAAAAAGTGCCTTGAAATTCAACAGGCGGCAGAGTTGTGGGAAACTCGTTTTCTGCGCGATTTGGCTGTAAGAATCGGATAGATGTTGCAGCGAGCGTAGAATAATGTGGATCACGAGAACGGCAAAATGACAGCGGCTCACAAAGTACGGAGTGATTCGGCGCGGCAGTGGAAGGCCATCGAGCAGCGCCTGCGCGATGCGGATGCAAGTTTTGTTTACGCCGTGCGCAGCACGAGGATTTATTGCCGCCCCTCCTGCCCGGCGAGGCGTCCGCGCATCGACCGGGTGGTTTACTTCAGGAATCGCCAACAAGCTGAACAGGCGGGCTATCGCGCGTGTCGCCGATGCTGGCCGCAGGAATCGTCCTTGCGCGAATCTGCGCAATTCGTTCAGCGCATCTGCCGGAAGATTGAAGAAACGCTCGCGTCGAATCCGGAAACGGCGCTCACGCTGGCCGAACTTAGCCGTGCTTCCGGCGTGAAGCCGCACAAGATTGAGCGGCTATTTCAGCGCACTCTCGGCATCACGCCGCGTCAGTTTATTGATGCCCGCAGAATGGCACAGTTGAAATCGAATCTTCGAAAAGGAGAACAAGTGACAAGCGCAATGTACGATGCAGGCTTTGGATCAAGCAGCCGGCTTTACGAGCGAGCGCCCACGCAAATGGGCATGACTCCGGCGGTTTACCGACGAGGCGGCGAGGGCATGTCGATCTCTTACGCGGTTGTGCCGTGTTCGCTTGGAAGGCTCCTGGTGGCGGCCACGACGCGGGGGGTGAGCGCTGTTTATCTGGGCAACTCTGACAAGCCGCTCGAGCAAGCGCTTGCCAAGGAATATCCTCGCGCGGAAATTCACCGCGATGACAAAGGAATCGCGCCCTGGGTTCGCGGCGTTCTCGGACACCTGCGCGGTCAGGAGCCTCATGAGGGTCTTCCACTGGACGTGCAAGCGACGGCCTTTCAGCGGCGCGTGTGGAAAGAATTGCAGCGCATTCCGTATGGCTCAACGAAGACTTACACCGAAGTAGCGCGGGCGATTGGGAAGCCCAGAGCAATCCGCGCCGTTGCGCGAGCTTGTGCTACCAATCCAGTTTCTATCGTAGTGCCGTGCCACCGGGTGGTGAGAGCCGATGGAAATCTTGCCGGTTATCGATGGGGCCTTGACCGCAAGGAGATGTTGCTGGCCACGGAAAAATCGCGTGCTCACGTGGAAAGCAGCCATTCGGCCCGAAAAGGAGGCTGACAAACATAGGCTGGGCGAACGGCGTACGGATGAACTGCGAGAGAAAGCCGGCTCAGTGTTTTACTTCCACGCGGTAATAGAGCAGCGCGCCATCGTCTCCATGAATTGGCTCAATGCTGCGCACCTGGAATTTTTGGCCTCTCAGACTCTCCACTGAATCAGTGAGAATCTGATGTGTTTTCTCTTCCATCTGAGCATCCGATTTCGCGCTCGGCTGGATCTTCCCGAATAGTCCGCAATCGAGGCGATAGATTTCGATGTGAGTGATGGGGTCCTGGGTAAGGAGCTCGACCCCCGCGGGGCTGGAGAAGTTGTTCTGCGGCTGATCGTGGAACCAGTTACGCGGCGTGATCAGGACGAAAATGACGATCAGCACAACCATAACGTCATAAGGCCAGCTACCCCGATCGTAGGACCAGAAAAAAGTAGCTCGTATTCCTTGCAAGAATTTGCTCATTGAATCGGCTGAATCTAGCAGTGCGGTCTCAGGGTGTCAACGCTGAGGCCAAAAAAGTGTTCGTTTCCCTTCGTTAATCAGGAGTTTTGGAGGAGAAACTCTGGTGTGGTAAGCCTTCAAACAGTCGTCAAAACGGGCATGCGCGACACGGATGCACCCGCCGCGGAAAGCAGTAAGTTTCTCAGCCGCGAGCGATCTTCCAGTTCCATTCCAACTGTTTCGACTCCCGCTTGACTCGATTTTGCGAAGCGCACGAGAACTTGCAGGCGAATTGGTTTTATGCCTGACGAAATGCGCAAGCTGGCGGAAGTCCCGACGGACATTTGAACGTTTCCGCTGAGCAGACCGCCTTCAAGACTAAGCACTTGAACGGAAGGCTGGTATTTTGCGCGCTGCGATTCAAGCACCGCAGCTATTGGACGTGGCATGCGAACTCGCGTATAGCGGCGGTAACGGACAAAGTCGCGGTCGCGTTTTGCATCGAGAGGAGCCAGATCGAGAAGGCGCGCGTCCAGTCCGGAGTTCGCAAGCAGCGCAGGCGCACGTTCTGGATCAAGCTTAACAAGCGCCTGAGCGGCCGCGACCCGCATTTCGTGCGGATAAGTCCATCGCCAGGTTGCCTTGGCTTCCACAAACTGCAGCAGCGGGCCTTCCATCTCTGAAACGCGGAGACGGCCGAGCGCTTCAATGGCCTTCACACGCAGGAAATCGGAACAGTCCGGCAGCGCCTGGCCCTGAGCGACACGCAGGATCTCTGGCGCAACAGAAGCATCGCCACACATCCCAATCTCATCGACGGCCATGGGCAAAATGATGGAATCGAGAGTCCCCAGCATGCGCGTCAAAGTACGGCCGCGCTCGGGTGCTCCGGCGATGGAAAGCTGGCGAAGCGCTTCGTCGTGCGTTGCGCGCTGGCCTGAACCTATGCGTTGCGGCAGCAATTCCTCGACAACAACGGGCTCAATTCGGCTCAGCAGCCCGACGGCCCGCACGGCATTGGCGACAGGCGCAAGCTCCAATCTCTGACGCAACTGGGCACGGATCGGCTCGCCGATCGCAGATGCCATGGCCACAAGGTTTTCGCGCTCGGAGGCCCGCGTCACGCGCATCAGCCGTTCGGACAACTGAGTGGCTGCCGGTTCTGGAGTTCGCCGCAGCACTTCAACGAGCTCTGGATGGGGCGCGGGATCACGCAAGCCTTCTTCGATAAATTGCGGAATGCGGTCATTGATGCCGATGCGCGGACGAAGATTTCTGGTCCAACTCGGCCGCGTTTTTTCCAGCATTCCAAGAGTGTCGAGCGTGCGCCACACCGCGGGAAGTTCCCGTTGCTCAGCGGCTCTCTGGCCGAAGCGAACGAAGACGGTGCTCAGAAGGCTTTGCAGTTCGGCATCGCGCTCCCGCGAGAGCTGCTCGCCGATTGCGCGCACCGCTTCATCGAGCGCCGCTCCTCCAGCGTTCAGGTAGGTGTCCGCGATTTGCATGATCCCATCCGCGGCTTTCCTTCGCACTTCGGGGTCGACATGGCAAATGCTGCGGGCATAGTGCATCAAGATCTGTTCCGCGGTCGCGGAATCGCCGCGGTGGTATTGTTCCCTCACTTGCTGCTGAATGTTTTTTGGCGGCACACACCAGCATTGCGGTGAAAGCAGAACGCTTTGCTTGCTCTCTGGTGACACAGAAGCCCAAAACTGCCGTTCGAGCACGTCGCCGAGCGAATCGGATGGAATGCCCCGTTCATTCGAGGGCATTTTCGCCGCGCTTTGGATTTGCCGCGCCACCTTTTCAACGAGCGGCCGAATGTCGCTGGCGCTGATTGCGCCTGATTCGAAGCGTTCTGTCGCGCAGCGAATGGCAACATCTGTCGCCAACCGAAACCACGTTCCCTCATCGAGCTTGACCAAGCGAAGCTTTTTGTTCGCTTCGGTGAAGACGTCACGGAAAATAGATTTTGCGCTTGCTGGAAGCGCATCGAACCGGCTTTTCCATTCCGCGCCGTCTCCGGGCGGCTCCTGCTTGGCCAATCCGGTTTCCACGACGAAGCGCAAGAACTCGTGCGCTTCACCTTCATCCAGCAGTCTGTCTGTCGGCTCTTGTCCTTCCCAATGAGCGGTGCCGAGAAGCTCTTCGCCAAATTCGAAATGTCGGAACCGGCGGGTTTGCCGTGCGCCGTCCTTAGCGCCAATCAGTTCAGCAAATGTGGCCGGATCGCGCAGCCAATTTCGGCCATCGCTTGCGCCGTTGGCCGATCCGACGCGCAGCTCATTGATTCGAATTCCCGTCCGGGAATAATCTCCGAACGCATCCCTCAGGAAGCTGTGCAGTTTCGACGGCTTGACGGTCGTTCCCGCGAAAGCCTTCACAAAATCTCTGAACGATTCTTCTGCGACTTCGGAAGTGAACAAAACGCTCGCAACGCCGGCATTTGCAAAGATTTGAGCGAGACTGTTTTCCGCGGCAGTGGATTCGAGCACGGCGCCGTCAAGAACGAGCTTGCTCCCGGACGTTCCCACGAGCAGGGAATTTCCGCCGGCTGCGATTCCGGCCTGCAGTGCTTTCCAGGTTTCGCCAAGCTGTTTCTCGGAGCGCACGTGATGCAAGCCATACAATCGCGCGGACTTAAGGAGCGCGTTGAGGCTATGCACAAAGGCGCGCGAGGCGGATATAAGCGTCTCGTTGGTGCTGGGCATCCCAGGAGACCTCGTTAGTCTATGGTGGCGGGTTTTAACGCTGCGAGGAATGGTACGGAGGTACTGTCGTGCGCAGAGCGTCACGGGCAGACGCTCCCAGCGGACTAGAGCGTATGTCTATGATAATAGAATCATTACACTCATGTCGCCAGACGCACCTGTACGTCGTTTTGGCCGGAAAGCGTGGGTTTGACGCGCCGCAGGATCTCGCTGGCCCACAGGCTGTTGCTTAGCACCACAATTGAGCCGTCCTCGAAATTGCACACCGCGCAGAAGGAGTAAGCCGCGTAGGCCAAGTGGTAGGCATCGACTCCCTTTCGCGCGAGTTCGTTCTCGAGGACAGAATCTATGGTTTCGAGCCGGTCTCCCGCTCGCATGCCAAATGTTTCGCTTTCGAACCTCTGGAAGAGTTCCTCAAGAGCGCTTTGCGCAATCGAAGGAATTACGACGCACCGCTCGGAGGCTGCGCGATATTCCACGTCGTGGAACTGACAGAAATCCCGCACACGCTTGAGATGGCTAAAGAAATCAAGCGCCCATGGTTCCTTTCCAGCTATGGATGGCAGTGCGAGGCTCCAAACGCGCGCTGCATTTTCGCCACGCACCGGCTCTCGATCTGCTCCTTCCGTCAGATCGAGCCCCACCGCGCGAACGTCCGGGCCAAGGTCCAGCGGCTCTACTTCGAGCAGGATCATTCGGATTCCGACTCCTGGGGAAAACGCGAGCGAAAATCAGGGGATTGTTTGCGGATCTCCAGCCAATCGAAAAACGCATCCGGCTGTTCGAGCCAAACGGAGAACCATCGTGCTATTTCTTCCTTTTCTGTTCTTTTTGCCGCGTCCACTTTGTGATTGCGCGCGATCATTTCGGCGCGTCTCTTTCCGAGCCGTGCAATTTCGAGCACTCGCGCTTCCCCCGCGCGATCGCCTTCGACTTCGAATTTTCGCAGCAATTCGTCCAGCCTTATGAGACACATTTCAGCTTCTTCGAGTGTGGCAAAGTGCAGCAAGTCCTCAAATTCCTCTTCATATTGGCCCTGCGGGTCAACGTGCACCGAAAGAACTACGCGCATTTTCGCTTCCGCCAGGACGTCGGCAATGTAGTCGGCCGAGGTTTTTCCGGCTTCGCCCCATTCGGCAAGCAGCTTGCGGCGGATTTGCTCGACTTCGGCGGGCGTGTAGACGGATTTGTTCAATTCGTGTGCGGCGTTAAGAATCATTTCTTTTTTCGCGGGAGCCTTGCCGGCGTTCATGGGTGGCTCCCATGATTCTGGTTTGCGGTCGCGCGAGTTGGCCCCTTTTTCTTGGCCGGTTGTTTTCTTACTGTGGCACGTTGGCGACGGGTTTTAACCGACGGTGGCTCCGGTGGCAATCCAGCGAGGATTCGTTTGTACTTCTGCACGTTCCGGTTATGCTGGGCAAGCGTCGAACTAAAGAAGTGTCCGCCCGAGCCGTTAGCCACGAAATAGAAATAGTGAGTTTGCGCGGGTTGAAGCGCCGCGCGCAGCGACGCGTCACCGGGATTCGCGATTGGACCCGGGGGCAGTCCGCGATGGAGATACGTGTTGTATGGAGACTTCACGTGCAAATCCTCCGCGCTGACTTTCGGCGCCGGCTTGCCCAACAAATCAAGCGCATATTGCACCGTCGGATCGCACTGCAGCGGCAATCCAAGTTTCAGCCTGTTATAAAACACGCTGGCAACAACGGGCCGTTCCTGAGGTTGCGGCGTCTCTCGTTCAATCAAGGACGCCAGCGTAACGATTTCGTCGGCCGATAGCGAGGGCATCATCGAATCCGCCAGTTTTACTGGATCTGTCTTCGCTGGCGCAGCTGGTGAATTCTGGTGGCTTGAGGCTTCGATTTTGCTCCACTCTTCGCGGAAT
>JASHYE010000100.1 GCA_030043155.1 Candidatus Acidiferrales bacterium
TCCTCCCAAGCGGATCCTTCCTTCCCGCCTTGAGGACCGAGAATCTCATCGTTCGAGCTATCGCCGCTGACAGGCGAGCGCGTGGCATCGGCGGCAGCGGCAACGCCGGGGATGGCACGGATGTGATCGAGCAGATTGCGCGCAAAATCGTCGCGCTGGGCGACGGGAACATTCAACCGAGTGTAATCGACATAGGCTACCAGCACGCCATTTTCCTGAAAGCCGGGATTGCGCGTCATCAGATTGCGCAGGCTGCGCGCAAAGAGCAAGGCTCCGGCAAGCAACACAAGAGACAGCGCGACTTGAGAGGCCACCAGTACGCGCAGCAGGCGGAAACGCTCGCGGCCAGCGGTCATGCCGCGGCCGCCGGTTTTTAAGACGGAACCGGGAGGCGTTCTTCCCGCGCGCAGAGCCGGCGCGAGGCCGAAGAGGATTGTGGTGAGCACGGCGAGAGCCGCGGCGAAGCCGAGCACGCGCCAGTCTATCGGCATGTCGAGAAAAATCGGATTGCCGGGCGAGCTGATGAACGCGATGAGTGCGTGACTCAGTACAGCAGCGAGCAATCCGCCAAACACCGCGCCGCCAATCGCAAGAAGCGCGCTTTCGGAAAGCAACTGGCTAATCAGACGGCCTCGGGAAGCGCCGAGGGCAAGACGCACCGCGATTTCGCGTTCGCGTGTGGAGGCGCGGGCGAGAAGCAGGTTGGCGAGATTCGCGCAAGCGATGAGCAGCACCAAGCCGGAAAGACCAAGCAGGAGCCACAGGGGATCGGAAGCATCTTCCCGCATGGACGAAAAACCGTTGGCCGCGGGCCGCGCTTCGAATCTGTACGCAAGATATTTCTTCACGCCTTCCGGATCATATTGAGGCGGAATCGTTTCATGGAGCGAAGGGGATGAAATCACGCCAAGCTGCGCGCTCGCACGGGCGAGGTCCCATCCCGGTTTAAGACGTCCGAAAACAGAGAGCCACCAGCTCTCGCGTTCGCGAGGGCCAGTGATACGGCTGAATTCACCGTTTAGAATCGGCTCGGCACAAACTGGAATGGCGACATCGAAGCGGTCGCCTACGGAAACGCCATAAAAGCTCGGCGGCGTCACGCCGAGAATCGGAAACGGATGACCTTCGAGAGTGAGCGTTTTGCCAATGACGGAAACCGCGCCACCGTAGCGCTTCTGCCAAAACGCATAGCTCAGGTCGACGCCACCGGCGCAGCCGGTCTGATCATCCGAGTCGGAAATTAGGCGCCCGAGAAAAGGCTGGACGCCGAGCGTGGAGAAAAAATCTCCGCTGACGAAAATCGTGGGCGCATCATCCACTTCGCCGCCCCGCGCGAGATTGAACCGGCCTTGGCCCCACGCCGCAACGGGCGAAAATGCCTGCTGGCGCTGCTTCACTTCCTGCCAGAGCGGAAAAGTGAATTCGGCGTAGGGACCGTTAAAATTGCCGGCACCGAAGTTGTGTTTTTCAATGTGCACAATGGCGAGCGTACTGGGATCTTTCACGGGCAGGGTGCGGAGGCGCACCGCGTCGATCAGTTGGAAAATAGCGGCGTTTGCGCCGATGCCGAGCGCGAGGGTGAGAATCGCGACGAGGGCGAACCCCGGCGATTTTGCCAGCATGCGCAGGCCGTAACGGAGATCCTGAAGCAGAGACACCATTGTCGAAGCTCCTTACAAGTGGTCAGTGCACAGTGGTCAGCAAACTTGGATCCGCGTCATTTTCCAGGCCGCATACAGTTCCAAGATACGGAATCACTGTTAACGCTTGCCCTCTGAGTCCGACGGAGGATGAATTTCCGCAGCCATCGAAGAATCGGGATAGGCCCCTTCGCTGTTTTGCTCACCACTCGTCACTAACCACTTGTTACTGCTTCTTACTCCGGCTTGGCTGAGCTGTTCGAGATGGACTGATCGAGCAGATCTTTCAACTGGCGAGCGGCCTTCGCGGCCATTTCGCTTTCGCGGTTGCCGAGGTCGGATTGCTTATCGCCCAGTGCTGATTGCTGATCACCCAACACGGATTGCTGATCGCCGAGCTTCGATTCTGCGTCGCCCGCTTGCGACTGAAGGTCGCCGAGGCGGCTCTGCAAATCGCCGAGCTCGGACTGCAAATCACCCAATTCCGATTGCGTTCCGCCTTCGGCGCTCAGGCGCTTGGCGTCGGCTTCGACTTTGGCGAAATCGGCAGACATGTCCGGGACTTGGACTTTCACCTCGCGCTGCTGTTCGCCCAGATCGCGCTGCTTTTGGCCCAGCGCGCGCTGCTGATCACCGAGTTCACGCTGCTGTCGCGACAAATCCTCAATCGGCGCAAACAATGCACGTACGCGCTTTACCGTGGCCGCGTCGGTAATCTGATAAGCCTTGCCGTTCTGACGGAAGGTGATTTTGTCTCCTGTGATACGCACCCACATGGAACGCGGAATATCTCCGCCGTCATTCCACGCCCAACAACTATCGTCAATGCTGACAAAGACGCCCTCGCCGCTCAGATTCCCGCTGCAACCGCCCGTGGAGAAGTGCAGACTGTCGGCGCCCTGGGCGGTGGTGGCGACGATGATCGTGGAGTTCGCGTCCGATTGCGTGGACTGCGCGCGCGCAACGAGCGGCAGCACGCATGCGGTGAAGAAAAGCGCTGCGATTACGGCCGTGAATCGCGCGAAGGTCATCTTCGAGATTTTCTCCATAGCGTTGCTCCTTGTTCCTCGCCCAATTTGAAAGACCGCAGAACTTCGAAAAGTGCGAAGCTCTGCGCTACAAGACCGAATCTTCATTCCGGCTTGGCGATGCCATTTGCAATGGCGTCGTCGAGCATCTGGCGCAACTGCCGCGAGGCCTGGCGCGCGATTTCGCCCTGCTGGCGTCCCAATTCGCCCTGCCTGCGGCCTAACTCACCCTGCTGGCGACCGAGTTCGCCTTGCTGGCGGCCAATGTCCGATTGCTGCACGCCGGCATCAGACTGGAACCGGCCCACCTGGCTTTGCAATTGGCCCAATTCGGATTGCAGGCGGCCGAGTTCGCTTTGCGTCGCGCCGTCCTGATTGCGAAGCGCATCGAGTTCGGCGTTGATTCGCTGCAGGTCTGGCGTAATATCCGGGACTTTCACTTTCAGGCTGTCCATTTTCTCGCTGAGAGCATCCTGCTGCTTCGAGAGCGCGTCCTGCTGGCGGCTGAGTTCGTCCTGCTGCTTGGAGAGAGCGTCTTCGGGGGCGAAAAGAGCTTTCGCTTTGGCGATGAAATCGGAATCCGTGATGACGTAGGATTTTTCGTCGCGCTCAAACCAGATGAGATCCTTGCCGAGTTTCTTGCGCAATTCTTGAGCGTGACGAACATCTTCATCGTCGCCGGACATTTCGACGCTTTCCCCATTGCCGGTCATGATGACGTAGCGGCCGCCGGGGCCCATGTTGTACGAGCCGTTGATGGTGATACTTCGTGCCGCTTCTTGTTGAGCCGCGTCTGCCTCCTGCAAGTCGCGCTTGGCCTCGGCCATAGCTTGCTTGGCCTCCAGCATCTGAGACGCGTAGCCCTGCTCCATGATTTTGTTCGCTTTCTCCAGGGCGTGCTGCGCGGCGAGGATTTGCGCGGAATTGATTTCATCGGATTCCTGTTCGATTTGCGCGACGGCCTTCAGAACTGCGCGAACTTGCTCGGCCTGCACGGCCTTGGATGCCTGATTTGCCTTCTCCAATGCGTCTTGCGCTGCTTGCAACTGCGCTTGCACATCTTGTGCGCGGGCTGAATCCTCCGCAGCGACCGCGGCCTGCGGAGTGAGCACCGCGAGTGGGGCCATTGACGCGTATGGCGAGTAGGAACTATATGGCACGGAAGCCGAATAGCCGGCCATGGGCGCTGCTGTAGCCAGCCCGCCGGAGTCGCCGTCAGCACGCGGCATCCCCGGCAACGTCGCCGCCGTAGCCAGCGCGCTGGAACCGATTTGCGCGAGCGGCGTGGGGTGAATTTGAATTTGGGGCGTGTTCAACGCGGAAGGCGCAACGGGCGCTGGACCGAGCGCCGGAGCGATGTTCGGCGAGGCGTCGACCCCACCACGCGGCGCGTTGGGAAGCAGTGGCGCTGTGGCGGGAGGCGTGCCCATTGGTGCGGGCGCGACAATGGATGCTCGCGGCGCTAGCGGCATCGCGGGAGCTACAACTTCGCCTTTCACTCCGCCCTTCGGCGCATCGGGAAGCGCGGGTGCTACGGGCCCGCCGGGAGCGATGACGTTCGCCAGTTTGACGAGCGGCTTAGGCGCGTCCTGCGCGTGCGCGATGAAAGAAGGATGTACGGAAGCGGCCAGGAAAATCAGCGGCACGGCGAGCGTGATCACAGCGAGAACGACGGATTTCTTCATGGACATCGCGCGGTTCCACGCCAAGATGCGGTTGACGCGTCGCTCGGCGCTGCCTGCCTTGCGCTCGTGCTTGGCCATGGCAACGCCTTGCCACCAAACGCGGCGGCGGGATGCGGCGAGCTGCGCAAAAAATGCGAGAAGCGTTTCGGCGTAGCGCGTGCGGTCGGCACCTCCGGCGAGCGCGGCTTCGTCACTGGCCTGTTCGGCGAGATCGGTAAGCTGGTGGTCGAGCCACCAACTGAGCGGATTGAACCAGAAAAACGCGCGATGAATCAGCGAGAGCAGTTGCGTGAGCGCATCGCGGCGCGCGACGTGAGAAATTTCGTGCGCGAGGACGGCGTCGAGCTGCTCTTCGGACCACGCGCGCCAGTCCGCGGGCAGGAGAATTGCGGCGCGGCGAATACCGAGCGTTGCAGGGACGGCGAGCAGCGCGGATTCTTTCAGGCGCGGCGGCTTTGCCAGTCCCGCTATGCAGGAACGGAAGCGCAAGAGGCGCAGCGCTTCGCGGTTTTGATTGTTTGCGGCGTCGATTGCTTGCGCGGCGCGTTCGAGGCGGCGGCTGAACAACGTTCCGATGAGCAGGCGCGCCAATAGAAGCGCGGCTCCGACAAAGTAAACTACGAGGAGCAGAGCCGTCCATGGAATTGCGAGTCCGCGTGAGGCGTTGCGGGTAAGCGGTGCTGTGGAGGGTGAATATGCCTCCGAGCCGCTCGATGGGCTGATCGACGTGGTGCTCGAGGAAGAAAGGCGCGGCGCTACACTCGGCGCAAAGGCTACGAGGAGCGCGCTGTCGCGATGCGCTGCTTTCCAAGCAAATTTAGAGGATGTTTTTCGAGGCGCGAGTTCAATTTTTGGCGCGGATGCGAAAAGTGCATGCGATGGGCCGGACGCAATTGCCGGATTGTGCACAACGGGGACCGCATCGTGCAGAACAGAAACGAAGGCGCTCGTTTGACGCTGCGGTTCGCGCACAGGGGCGCGATTCATCTTCGCTTGCAAACTTGTCACAAGAGGAATCGCCGGGAGTTTCACGGGGACACGCGGCAAAAGCGCGCCGAGGAACGGCATTGCCAGCGCGGCGCAGAGAACGGCGGTCCAAACGAGCAGCCGCGTGCCCACGCGCTTCACGCGAAACGC
>JASHYE010000101.1 GCA_030043155.1 Candidatus Acidiferrales bacterium
CTAACTGCGCCACATTGCGAGCAGACCTGAATCACCGGTTCGTTTTGCGCTGCGGACCGTAATTCGCGGACTGCGGCAGCTTATCAAATTCGGATAAAGTTTGAGGCACGAATTTGACGGTGTGTTCGCCAAACAGGCAACGGATGGCGATGAATTTGGCGCAAATTCTTTGCGGGTTTTCCTCCGCATGTTAGGCTTTGTGACTCTTTTCAAAACGATGCCGTTTCGGATGGAATCCAAGACTTCGCGACGGTTCAATGGAATGCGCCGCGGCGGCCTGCTGCTGGCGCTGTTTCTTATACTGCTCACGGGCGCCCAAGCGCGCGGGCCGCAACAAAATCAGACTCTTACGCGCGCAGCTGCGCGCAAGGGTGAGCTGACGCTTCGCGCGGACACGCAAAGAAAATTCGGCGATGTTTTTACGGCGGAGGGTCATGTAGAGATTTCGTACCAAGACGTTACGCTCCGCGCCGACCACATGGAATACAACGAGCAGACCAAAGTGGCGACCGCGCGAGGACACGTACAATTTGATCATGCAAACGAGCACCTGGACGCCGAGAGCGGGACTTATAACTTAGAGAAGCAGGCCGGGATATTCAAAAATGTGCGAGGCACAATAAAGGCGGAGCATTTTGCGAATCCCAACGTGCTGGTCAGCCCGAATCCATTAACGTTTGCGGCGGCGGAGGTGGAACGGACGGACGCAGAGACTTTCATTGTGAAGCATGCGTGGCTGACGGTGTGCAAACCGGACCGGCCGAAATGGAAATTCTACGCGCCGCGCGCGGTGATTCATTTGCAAAAATCGGTGACACTGTACAATGCGACATTCCATTTGTTTTATATTCCGGTGATTTACCTGCCGCGCGCTTCGGTACCCGCGGGAGAAAAGCTGCGGCAGACAGGCTTCCTGATTCCCAGCGCCACGCATTCGACGACCAGAGGATACGTTTTGGGGGATTCGTTCTATTGGGCGCCCACGGATTGGATGGACGCGACGGTAGGAGCACAGTATTTGAGCTTGCGCGGGTCCAGCCAGAACGGCGAGCTTCGCATGAAGCCATGGGAAAATGCGACGCTGACGGCGAGCTATTTCGGAGTTATCGACAGAGGACTTCCGGAGCCGGGCGGGATATTAATGAAACAAGGAGGTCATGAGGACCGGCTTTTTTTTGATGCGATGTTGCCCGACGGCTGGCGGGCCGTAGCGGACGTGGACCAACTATCGTCTCTTACGTTCCGGCTAGCGTTTTCGGAAACGTTTGCGCAGGCGGTGAACTCCGAAGTGCGCACGACTACCTTTCTGACGAAGGACACGGACGGCTTCAGCGTGGCACTGGCGGCGCTGAGTTACGAAAATTTCCTCAGTGCTTCGCCGGATACCGATATTGACATTCGTACCGCACCGGAGATTCGCGCCGGCTCGGTCGATCGCGCCCCCTGGGCAAATTTGCCGATTTATTTCAGTTTCGACGCGTTTGCGGATGCCATGCATCGCGAGACGAACGTACCTCCGCAATTCAGCACGCCGTCTTTTGTGTCGCGAATGGAATTCGCGCCCAGCGTGACGGCAGCGCTGCACTGGTGGCCGTGGTTCAGCGTGACGCCCACGTTCACGGTGCGCTCAACGCGATATGGAGGCCAACTGGAAAACAGCGATTTTGTGGATGAGCCGTTCGTGCGCACGACGGCGGAGTTTTCGCTGGACGTAAGACCGCCGAGTTTGGAGCGCACATGGAGCGATGGCGACACGCAGTGGCGACACACGATCGAGCCGGAAGTTGCGTATGAATACGTGGACGGCGTGAATGATTTCGCAAAGATTCCGCTTTTTGATGAAGACGATACGCTGACGGACACGAATGACGTGCAATATGGAATTATGCAGCGGTTGTTCCGGCACACGAACAATGACGATTCGGAGGAATTGATCAGCTGGGACTTGCAGCAAAAATATTATTTCGACCCAACGTTCGGCGGAGCACTGGTTCCGGGACAGCGCAACGTTTTTCAGGCGCTCGATTCGCTGACGCCATTTGCATTTGAGGATAGCCTGCACCGATTTTCGCCAATCATCAGCGATCTGCGTTTCGAGCCCGCAGAGCGGTTCGACACGGAAGTGCGAGTCGACTTTGACCCGAAACGGGGGCAGATGACAGCGATCGGCACGCTGCTGAAGATCAAGCCTTATAAGGAGTCGTTTCTCACGCTGGCGCATTTCTCGACGATCAATATCCCGCCGCTTTCGCCGACGATCCCGCCGAAGCCCGAGCCGTATTCGAACCAAGTGCGGGTGCAGGTCGGTTATGGAGACATGACGCGGAGGGGATGGAATACCGATTTTGGCTTCAGCTACGACATCAGCCAACAGGTGTTTGAGAACCAAGTGGCGCAAGTGTCCTACAACGGGTCGTGCTGCGGCTTTGGATTTGAATACCAGCGGCTGTCGCTGGGCACTGTGCGCGACGAAAATGAATGGGGATTTGTGTTTCGCATCGCGAACATCGGCTCCTTTGGAAACGTGCGCAAACAGCAGCCTATTTTTTGACTTGAGGATGGATGAGGGACGGACCGGCATTTTGGACGATTGCGGAGATCGCGGCGCGATTGCGGCAGCGGAAAGTTTCTCCGGTCGAACTGACGCAAGATGCGCTTGCACGAATCGAGGAATTGAATCCACGGCTGAATGCGTTTATTACGGTGACGACAGAGCGAGCGCTGCGCGATGCCAAAATCGCCGAACGAGAGATTGAGAAGGGAACATATCGCGGAGCACTGCACGGGATTCCGATTTCGCTCAAAGACAACATTTGGACACGCGGAGTGCGGACGACGGCCGGTTCAAAAATACTGAGGGAATTCATTCCTCCGGCAGATGCGGATGTAGCGAATCGTTTACGGAAAGCCGGCGCGGTGCTGATCGGGAAAACGAACCTGCACGAGTTTGCATACGGAATCACGACTGAGAATCCGCACTATGGAGCGACGAGGAATCCGTGGGACAGTTCACGAATTGCGGGGGGTTCGAGCGGCGGGTCGGCAGCGTCATTGGCAGCAGGAATAGGATTTGGCTCCGTGGGAACGGATACGGGCGGCTCAATTCGCATTCCGGCGGCGCTTTGCGGAATCGCGGGACTGAAACCGACATTCGGAAGAGTGAGTTGCAGCGGAATTGTGCCGCTGGCGGCGACTCTGGATCATGCAGGACCGCTGGCGAGAAATGTCACCGATATTGCAATCTTGCTCGACATCGTCAAGCAAACGGACGAAGGGGAGGGACACTTTCAGCGCGCATTGCGAAGACGCGCCAAGACGAAGAAAGCTTGCGCCAAGCTGCGGCTGGGCTGGCCGCGCGATTATTTTTTTGCGAGTGTTGATGAGGAAGTGAAGCGCGCCGTTGAAAAAGCGGCGGAGGAATTCGAGAAAATGGGCGCGCGGATTGTTGAGATTTCTCTGCCGCACGTTGAGGATGCAACGGAACCAAGCACGCAGATCGCGCTGGCCGAGGCCCGCGAATATCACGAGAGCCAGGGCTATTTTCCGGCCCGCGCAGAGGATTACGGCGAAGATGTTCGCAAACGACTGGAGATGGGCGGGGCGGTTCGGGCGGTTGATTATTTGAAGGCGCAAGAGGTGCGGGAACGCGTGCGCGAAGATTTCCGCGCGGCATTTGGGCAGGTGGACGCGATTATCGCGCCGACGACGCCGATTGCGGCGCCGCCTTTGGGAGAGCAAACGGCGCATATCGGCAGCAAAACAGAATCTGTGCGCGGAGCGCTGGTGCGAATGAATCGTCCTGCGAACTTTACGGGCTTCCCGGTGATCTCGGTTCCGTGCGGCTTTACGCGAGATGGGCTGCCGATCGGAATGGCTTTGCATGGACCAGAATGGGGCGAGGCGAAATTGCTCAGGATCGCATACGCGTACGAACAAGCGGCAGAATGGCATTTGCGGCATCCGGAATGAACCCGCCGGGAACAGATTTACATCCAACGAAGCGACGGAAAGCGTAGGTTAGTTGGTATGAAACTAAGTGCATTCGCCATGGTAATTGCCGGGCTGGTTTCGCCGTGTGACTGGTTGCGCACGCATGCGAC
>JASHYE010000102.1 GCA_030043155.1 Candidatus Acidiferrales bacterium
GGCGTTCCCCATTTGCGCGTAGGTCCGCGCGACCAAAAAGTAGAAGAGGCCTGGGTCAGTGGTTCCAGTTTGCCGAATGATTGAGCCGTTCTCGCCGTGCTCATTCATGACTTGCGGGTCGATCTGAATGGCATGCTGAAAGGCGTCCATGGCCTCGGCATACTTTTTCTCGCCGAAGTAGGCATAGCCCAAATTGCAGTAAACCACGGCCATCTCGGGTTGCATTGCGAGAGTTTTCTGATACCAATCGACGGCGTGGCTGTATCTGTGGCGCGAGTATTCGACCGTGCCCACATTGTTATAAGCACTGGCATATGTTTTATCGGCTTTGATCGCTAGTTTGTAGGCACGCTCCGCATGACCCTCATCGCCATAAGTCTGGTAGGTGACCCCGAGTTTATTGATCAGCGAGGCATTGTGAGGTTCTTGTTTAACCAGCTGCGTGTAGGAACGGATGGCCTCGGGATACAATTTCCGAGCTGCCAGAATGTCAGCGCGCAATTCAGCAAGCTGGAACGGCGTCATTTCCGAATGTGCGGCAGGCGCGACCGCGGAAACCTGGCGAAACACGGGCGAGCCGATGCGCTGCGCGTGCGCGGGAATGGCGAAAATCAGGGACAAACAGGCGACGGGTAGAATTGCGTACTTCATACGTCACCTCCTCCAACCGGCCGTCTAGGATTGCGGCTTAGGGTTGTCTGGTGGCTTCTTGCTGCTTCCAAAGATACCACCAAAAATCCGGCTGAGAAGCCCTTTTTTCTTTTCGGGCTGGGCGGCGGAAGCCGGAGGCGGAGTTTGTTTAGCTTCGGCGGTTTTCCCGGGCGGCGTGCCGGCTGGACGGCTCGGCAGACCCTTTTCGCGCGCAATCGCCGCCGCTGTGGAGGATGGCGGAGGAGGAGCGGCCGGCTTGCCGAAAAGATGCCCGAGCCAGCCAACGGGTGGAATATCGCTGAGTTTTTCACCGTGAATGGGGCAGAAGACTGTCGGCTGCGTCCCATCGATATAAACCTCGTCAACTGTCTTCGGGCATGACGGAGTGGCCAGATCGCCTGAATCGGGACAGATGACGGCGTGAACCAATCCCGGCGGCTCCGGCAGCGGCTGCATATCGTGGTAGGCCGGCAGGGCTTCGGCAAGCTTCATGAAATCGGCCCAAACTGGGGCGGCGGATTTCGCGCCCTGAAGCTCCAGGTCGCGGTTGTCGTCATAGCCGACCCAAACAACGCAAAGCAGATTTGATGTGTAACCGGCAAACCAGCCATCGTGATCGGTGCCAGTCTTGCCCGCTGCGGGAGCGTCAAATCCCATGGCGCGGACGGTCGAGCCCGTGCCGCGATTAATCACGTCTTCCAGGACGCTGGTGACGAGATATGCGACGCGCGGATCGAGTACGGGGCGAGTCTGCGGCAAGGAGCGGTCAATCACTTTGCCGTCCGCATTCACGACCTCATTCAGAAAGCGCGTTTCCGTGCGGATGCCGTTGTCCGCGAAAATCGTATAATCCCCGGCGACTTCGAGAGGCGTCATCAAGTAGGTGCCCAGAGCCATTGCGGGCGTGGGTTCGATGTCCGGATCAAGGCCGAGCTGGTCAGCGACTTCTTTCACGCGATCGTAGCCGATCATCTCCGCAAATTTCACGGTGGCAACGTTGAGAGAATGGGTGAGCGCGTCGCGCGCGGAAACAGTGCCATAAAATTCGCCTTCGTCGTTATCGGGAGTGTAGTCCTTGCCGTCAAAGGTGAACGTGGTGGGCTCATCTTCAACCGTGGTTTCGGGCGTGATAATTGGCTGCAGTCCAGCGACGGAATTGTCGAAGGCTGCGGCGTAAACGAATGGCTTGAATGAGGATCCCGGCTGGCGCCGCGCAAGAGCATGATCGAGCTGGCTCTGGCCGTAATCGCGGCCTCCGACTAAAGCTAGAATTGCGCCGGTTTTGGGATCAAGCGCGACGAGCGCGACTTGCGGCTTCACGACTGGCTCATGCTTGCGCTGTTCCAAGGCATAGTGGCGAGCCAAGCCATCGTCGACGACCTTCATGCCCTCGGTGACAGCTTCTTCGGCTGCCGATTGGAGCGCGGGATCGAGGGTGGAGTAAATGCGATAGCTCTGGGTGGTGAGATCGGTTTGAGAAAATTGGTCGAGCAGCGAATCGCGGACCATGTCGACGAAATAGGGCGCGGAGCGGCTGGGAGTTCCTCCGCCGACAAAACGCAACACTTCCTCTTGGGCAGCTTTCTCCTGTGCAGCGGTGATGTACCCGTCTTCAAGCATCTGCTTCAAGACGCGGTCGCGCGCATCATCGACGCGGTCGGGATGGCGTTCGGCGGCGGTGTAGCGGTTGGGTGAACGAATGATTCCAGCAAGAAAGGCGCTCTGGGCCAGATCAAGATCGCGGACATCGGTGCCAAAATACGCTTCGGCCGCTTCTCCAAAACCACGAATGGCGAAGCTGCCGCGGTTGCCGAGATAAATTTCATTGGCATAAAGCTCGAAGATTCGTTCTTTGCTAAAGCGATGATCCAGCTCGAGCGCGACCATGGTCTCAGCAATCTTGCGGCGCCACACGCGCCGGGTGGAAAAGAAAAAGCTGCGCGCGACTTGCATGTCGATGGTGCTGGCACCCTCGAGCATTCCCTGACCCTGGGAATTTCTGCGCAAATCGGCGATGGCAGCTCCAGCCACGCGAATGGGATCGAGACCTCCGTGCTCGAAGAAGCGCTTGTCTTCGGCAGCGAGGACGGCATGAACGAGCACAGGAGGTAAATCTTCAAAGCGAACGACACGGCGCTTCTCGCGGGAGTCGTCGAAGAGATTGGTGAGCAGCGCCGGCTCAATTTGGGCGGAGCTGACCGACAGGTTATCTGAAAGGAGATGGATGCTGGAGATGGCCGTTGGCGAGAAATCGACGCGAATGGCATTGCGCCCTTCGAAATAGGAACTCTGCGAAGGATAAATTTCAATCGAGGATTTCGTAGTTTCAAAGCGACCGGCTGAACCGGGCACGTCTGCTTCACTGTAGCCGTTGTTAATTAGATAGCCGGAGAGGTTTCCCGACGAGAGTTGCTCGCCGACAAAAATCTTTTCAGGCGCGGTGAAAATGTGCGAAGTGTGGCCGAAGACCTGTCCGGTGAGGCGCTGATCGATCATATGACTGAAATAGACCCAGTAATATGTCCACACGCCGGCCGCGGCCAAAAGCGCGCACAAAGCCAACGCCAGAATGGCCAATCCAAATCGAGATGTCCAGAAACCGCGGGCAATGCGGATACGCAATCTGCCTCCGATTCGCCTATCCGGGGACGCAAAATCGGAAGCTGGGATGCGCCGCGCAAGAGGATGAGGCGGCGGTCACCGAAAAGCTCCCCCGGAGCCGTCCTTTTGATTCGACGACTATTTTAGAGCGAAGCGTTGTACGCGTGAGGATGAAAATGCAATTGAAGTTGATAAACAGTGAGGTCCACCGGGACCGTGTATTCGAGCGAGATGGTGACGTTTCCCATGACCGCGGTGACCTCAATGGTGCTGGGATCGACGTCAATGCCGAGGTTCTTCACTTTCTCCTCAACGTCGGCTTTGATCGCGTCTGCGGATTTACGATTTACCGTGGCAAAGGTGGCTTCTTCCTGCATGGAATCCTGCAACTGGTAATTCGTGACATATGCGGGGACGATTTTCACCGCCGCGTAAATCATAGCAATGAGAGCGAGCACAGTAAAAACGAACTTAAGTCTAGCTCCTCCTCTTTCCGGTTGCTTCCACGCGCGGCTCACTTTGGCCTCCCCATGATTGCGCTATTCTCGAAATAAGCGCTACCCATTCAAAATGATGGCTGAATCACCTCATGAAGAATGCTAGCACCAAGAGTGAAGAGCGGCGGCTCAGCGAGGTCACTCGTTGCCGAGGGATTACCTGAACGGAGGTACAGGGCTGGCCAAATCGCTTCAATAAGCTTTGGCGAAGATGGCTTGTTCGGGGGCGGACTGGCCGCAGAAAATGCATTTACCGGGCCCGGCGGTTTGGCCGAGGGGAATACAGCGCATGGTGGCCTTGGTTTCTTCTTTGATTTTGGCTTCGCAATCGGCGCTGCCGCACCAGTGGGAAAGCGCGAAGCCTTTTTCCACGGCGGCTTTGAATTCCGCGTAGTCCTTGGGTTCGGCGGTATTGGATTTGCGAAAATCGAGAGCGCGCTGGAAAAGCACGCTTTGAATTTCGTCGAGGAGCTTGGAGACGGTGGGTGCAATTCCCTGCTGCGCGACGGAAATTTTACCTTCACGGCCGGGGCGGTCGCGGCGGGCAAGGACAACATTGCCGCTTGCGACGTCTTTAGGCCCGAGTTCGATGCGCAAGGGCACGCCGCGCATTTCCCAGTCGTTGAATTTGAAACCAGGACTCATGCCGTCACGCTCGTCCATTTTGACGCGAACATCCGCGGCAACGAGCTCAGCGCGAATTTTGCGGGCGGCTTCGAAGACAGTATTTTTTTCTTCGTCGGACTTGAAAATGGG
>JASHYE010000103.1 GCA_030043155.1 Candidatus Acidiferrales bacterium
TGGTCAATGGTCGAGCATGCTACGCGCTGGGAACTGGAAGGCGCGGAAATGAATTTATATTTCCCGCCGGAAAGCCGCGCGCTTGCGGAAATGCTTCAGGCGCGAGACCCTATGGAGAAATTGCGCACCGTGCTCAGTTCCGTGATGGGCCAGCCGCTGCGCGTTTGTGTTAAACTGGATTCCAGCCGGAGCGCGCCGCCACGAGCAGCGGAAATGCGCGCGCGAATGGAAGAAGATCCGATCGTACGCGCGATGCTGGAGCGGTTTGGCGGTCAAATTTCAGATGTGAAACGGCGAAGCGAGGACTGAAATGGAAGTCAAAGCGCTGCAACAGATGATGTCGCAATTGTGGCAGATGCAGGAAAACCTCGAGCACAAGCGCGGCGAGATTCGCGTGGAAGCAAGCGCCGGCGGCGGCATGGTTACGGTCAAAATGAACGGGCAGAAGCAGCTCACAGAGATTAAGATCGAGCAGGATGTCTTTGCCAACAAAGATCAGGAGATGCTGCAGGATTTGATTCTGGCTGCGGTGAACGAGGCTTCGCGGCGCGTAGATGAAGAATTGGCCAAGCAGGTTAAAGACATGACCGGAAACATTCCCGGCGTGGCGGGACTTCGCATTCCGGGGCTTTTTTAGTTTCGAACACGCCGCCTGCACGCGTGATTTTTAGACTGTTCTCATTCCGTAGATTTCCATTACCATTGCGATTTCTGGAAAGTCTGCTTTTCAGGACAACCGATGCCTGATTTTGCGCCGTCGATTACAAAATTAATTGAGGAACTGAAGCATTTGCCCGGGATCGGGCAGAAAACAGCGCAGCGGCTGGCGTTTCATTTGCTGCGCGCGGATCGCGATCAGGCGCTGGCGCTTTCCGATGCGATTCGGGATGCCAAAGAAAAAATTCGCGAATGCTCAGTCTGCAACAACATCACAGATACCGATCCGTGCTATTTCTGCACGGCAGCGACGCGCGACAAGAGAGTGATTTGCGTCGTCGAAGAGGCGCCGAATATTTCCGCGATTGAAAAAACGCGCGAGTACAGCGGGATGTATCACGTGCTGGGCGGCGCGCTTTCTCCGCTTCAGGGACGCGGCCCGGAGCAAATCAAAATCAAAAGCCTGATTGAACGACTCAAACCGGGGACGGTGGAAGAAATCATAATTGCCACAAACCCCACGGCCGAGGGCGAAGCGACCGCAGTTTATCTTTCGAAGCTCATCAAACCGCTTGGCGTGCGCGTCACACGAATTGCGATGGGCATTCCCGTCGGCTCAGATTTGGAATATGCCGATGAAGTGACGATGGTGAAAGCGATGGAAGGCCGCCGGGATTTGTAATAGCAGGGCGTGTGTCACGCGACCTTGGCGGAAACTTCGTAAATAACCTCGCGGACCTCATCGCTCAGCATCCTGAGCAAAGGCTTGAAATCAGTCCAGTCGTAGCTCGTCGGCGTAGGTGGATTACGCCTACCGTGTCGCATTGCGATTACGACATGAACGATTGTCTTATCGAAATGTACGCTCGGCGGAGCAGGCGTTTTGAACACCACAGCGCCGATTTCAGCGCCATCTTCGATTTCGGAACTACCAGGAAAGAATTCAGCAGCCCCTTCGGGCAAACTGATCCCGCCACAATCCATGCCGATCTCGGCAGCGATAGCCTGATGGAGAACAAGCTGAAGCAGTCTGTGTTTGTCCCGATTGGAGAGTTCACGCAAGATACTTAACAACGGGGGCAGATCGGAGTGTGGCCTGTTGTACGGCTGATACCGCTCAATCACTGTCCGCACTGGATTGCTAATGGTACCGAGTTGTTTCCTGCAAATGACCGCATCATCAAAGTTCGCTCGATCATCCGTGATGGGGAATTGGAGCCTACCTTCGTGGCTGGGAGATTTCGGAAGCGCTTCGTGGCAAGCTATCGCATATATGAGATGATCTAAACAGCAACGGAGCGAATAGAGACAATCAGCGACCATCAACGACCACCGGTAGAACGGAGGCGGCTCGTTTACACCGAAAACGAGAGCAAATCTGGTTCTGTCGGCATTTACCTTCTGCAAAACGCTGTACGGATTTCTTTCCATCCAGGCAACGACTTCATCGCGAACGGATTGGGCGTGTTTCGCGCTGTGAGCAAGTTTTGCCCGAACGCTCGATAAGTCCAATGGCGGCATACCGGGAGTTTAGCAGAGCTGATAAAGTTAATCAGATCCTGCGCTCTGTAAAGCGGAAGCAGCCGCGTTTATCGAATCGGCTTCCTTCTGTAAGACTCCGGCGACGATTCCAATTTCGTCAGTGGCCTGCGACCAATTCTTCTGTTCGATGGCTTCGCGAACGCCAGGGACCGTCTTCACGCCATAGCCCGTGTAGATGCCCGGGGCGTAGAGTTGATGTTTGTACCACGGGCGTCCGGGCAAGCCAGCTTCGCTGAGCAAGTCGCGTTCGGTAGTGATCAAATCCTGATCCACAGCCTGAAATGAAGCGCCGGAAGCGTCACTGCTCTGAGCTTTGTCGAACGCCGATTGATAATTCTGTGCGCTCTGCTGCAGATTTTTGACCGCATCATCGAGCGAAGAAAAATCGAGCGGCTGCGGAACATCTTCCGTTGCGGGTGGAACAAACTTTTTGGTCGGATCCGTGCTCGCCGTGAAGATGCCATCCTGAATTTCCTTGTTCTGCCATTCGATTTGCGCGATTTCCGTTTTGTCGAGCTTCTTCAATTCGTCGACAAAGCGCCCAACCGCGTCGGAAAGACCGGTGAAGTCGAGCGGAGGCACGTCGGAATCGGCGAGGCGCATCATCGTCGTGCCAACCACCTGCGCGAGAGCACGGCCATAAACTTCTGTACCGTCGTCAAAATGCGAGAACCAGTAATAGTCATCGTAAACGGAGTGGTAGATGCCGCCACCCGCTTCGCCGCCGAAGCCGTAATTAATCGAGGCGATGCCGGCATGATCGATGAAAGCCGAATAATCCGAGCCGGAGCCTAAGTCGCCGATGATGAAATTCTTTTCGGATTCAAGCTTCTTGCGCTCTTCGGGATTCTGCGCACGCGCCAGCTCAGCGAGCCGGTGACGCTGGCCTACAGACATTCCCTCCTTCTCTGGATCTGGAATTTCATCCGCGATGTTGTTGATGAGCGATTCGAGAGAATGCGAGCCCTCGGCTTCGAGATAGCCGCGGCTGTTCACGTCAGAATTGATATAAGCGACGGCATGCGTGGCGAGCTCA